>PVWI01000288.1 GCA_003003725.1 filamentous cyanobacterium Phorm 6
GGCTTGGGCGAGGGAGTCGGAGTTGGCTGTGGGCTGGGCTCCGAGGGTGGCTGTGGGCTTGGTTCCGAGGGTGGCTGTGGGCTTGGTTCCGAAGGTGGTTCTGGGCTTGGTTCCGAAGGTGGTTCTGGGCTTGGTTCCGGGGGTAGTTCTGGGCTTGGTTCTGGTAAAGGTTCTGGGCTTGGGCTTGGGCTGGGTAAAGGTTCTGGGCTTGGGCTTGGGGTTGGCAAAGGTTCCGGGTTTGGTACTGGAGTTAGTCTGGGCGTCGGAGTTGCAAGTTCTGGCGGTGTTGTAGTCGGTTTGGGGCGCGGATTGTTGTTGAGAAATGAGCCGACTAAAGCCCAGGAACCGAAGCCTGTCAAGATTACTAAACCGGCCAGCAGACCGATCGCCGCAGCGGGATTGTCCCAAAAATTGCCGCCAGTCGGCTCAATTAGCGGGTCTGGCTGGTTTTGGGGGTGGGAACTCTGGGCGACTGGCTCAGGCCCTCGGCCCACGGCCACGGTTGCTATGGACGAAGGGTTTGGCAGAACCACAGGTGGGGCGGGCGGTACAGTTTGCGGGTTAGAGTAAGGATTAGTTTGGGCGTCGAGTGCTTGGGCGACTTCGCTGACAGATTGATAACGATCGCCTGGAGAGCGATTTAACATCCGATTTAGCACCAAAGCTAAACCCGGGCTCACCTGCACTCGCTGTTGCCAATTCCACTGAAGCGTTGTTTGATCGAGCAATTCTTGCGGTTCTTTGCCCGTCAGCAGGACGATCGCCGTTACAGCTAAAGCATACAGATCGCTGCTGGCTGTGGCTCGTCCACTTTGCAATTGTTCGATCGGCGCATAGCCGATTTTACCGACAGTTGTGGCGTGGGCCGTGCCTTCGGGAGACAAGACTTTGGTGGCGAGTTCTTTTACCACTCCAAAGTCAATCAGTACCGGCAAGTTGTCGTTTTCGCGCCGAATCATATTTTCCGGTGAGATGTCGCGGTGGATGATGCCGCGGGCGTGGATGTGAGCCAATACCGGCAGCATTTGCCGGATAAATACCAAGACTTCCGCTTCACTGAAGGTGCTACCTGTGGAAGTTCGATCGAGCAACAGTTCGCGGTAAGTCATCCCTTCCACATAATCCTGCACCAAAAACAAACGCTGATTCTCTTCAAATATTGCCCGAAACTGGGGAATTTGTGGATGCGCAATTTTGTAAAGAATTGCCGCCTCTCTTTCAAACAATTCCTTCGATTTCTCCAAAATATAAGCCCCGCTTTGCACCGGAATCAATTCTTTCAGGGCGCAGCGTTCTTGAAACCTACCTAAATCTTCTACCAAATAAGTGCGGCCAAATCCCCCTTGACCTAAAATACTCAGCAAGCGGTAGCGGTTTTGTAAGAGAGTTCCAATAGCAATAGGTGGCTGCATAAGTTTAAGTAGAAACTGTTAAATAGTTGACAGTTGACAGTTGACAGTTGACAGTTGACTGGGAATTTAAACCCGTTCATCAACAATTGCTAATTGTCCAGTGTTAAAAAATAGACGATCCTGCTAGGTCTTTAACACTCAAGATCGTACTTCACTGTCTTTAGCTCTCAGTCCCGACCAAAGTTAGCATTTTATGTTTTTTTACGCAAGTTCCAGAAACCAGTTTTTTTTTATAAATTTAAGGAGGGGCAACCACGAGGGGTTGGCCCCTACATTTCCGATGTTTTGGGGTCGATCGAATGACTGCTGATGGTACTTTAAACAGTTGATAGTTGACAGTTGACAGTTGACAGCGAAGTGATCAGAACGGAGATTTAAACTCCGTTCTGATCACAATCTGCCTTCATGCTGGGGCTTCAAACCCCTGCTATTCGGTCAACTAACAACTGTCAACTGTCAACTGTCAACTGTCAACTGTCAACTAAGCTTTGCTTTCACCATGTCTTGAATTTTGTTACCATCTGCTTTGCCTTTAAGCTGCTGCATTGCCTTGCCCATCACCTTGCCCATCTCTTTGGCAGAAGTAGCGCCAACCGAAGCAATCACTTCGTCAACAATTTGACTCACCTCTTCGTCTGACATCTGCGGTGGCAAATACTCTTCAAGAATTACCAACTCCGCTTCCTCTTGTGCCACTAAATCTTCGCGGCCACCTTTGCGGTATTGGTCGATCGAATCCCGGCGCTGTTTGGCTATCTGCATCAAAATTTCCAACTCTTGAGCTTCTGTCAGCGTGTCTTGCCCGGAGGGACGGAGGCTGACTTCTTTTTCGAGAATAAATTTCTTGATGCCCCGAACTGTTTCCAAGCGAACTTTGTCCTTGGACTTCATCGCTGTTTTAATTTCTGCGTCAATGCGTTCTCTTAAGCTCATCGATTTCTACCTTGCTTTGCCGGACATCAAGAATCTGGAGTATACTTCCGATTCTTCACTTTTTTACAGTATTTTGCAAGTTTATTACTTTTCGATCGATCGCCAGCTCGATCGTGCCGAAATTTAACCTGGCATAAATTGCCATACATAGCTAGCGTCAAGCATTTATCTCAATCAAAAAAACCATTTTTGAGGCAAACTCGTTACACAACTCATTTAGGCTTGCCAAATTTGGAGTTTCAGATGGTAAGATGGCGGTTTAATAAACGTCTTGCAAGAGGCCTGCTGTGATCCGTTCTGCTACTTTACCGCTTCCGCTTCCCGAGCCGCCGGTTTCTGCTCACGACCGTCTGCGACTGTTCTCCGGTTCTGCTAATGTTCCCCTCGCCCAAGAGGTGGCTCGCTATCTGGGGATAGATTTGGGGCCGATGGTTCGCAAGCGGTTCGCTGATGGGGAACTCTACGTTCAAATTCAAGAATCGATTCGAGGTTGCGATGTTTACTTGATTCAGCCAACTTGCTGTCCGGTGAACGATCGTCTCATGGAATTATTGATCATGATCGATGCTTGCCGCCGCGCTTCAGCCAGGCAAATTACTGCCGTCATTCCCTATTACGGATATGCTAGGGCTGACCGCAAAACCGCCGGCAGAGAGTCGATTACTGCAAAATTAGTCGCTAATTTGATTACTGAAGCTGGGGCCGGTCGCGTTTTGGCGATGGATTTGCACTCCGCTCAAATTCAAGGCTATTTTGACATTCCTTTCGACCACGTTTACGGGTCGCCGATACTCCTAGACTATCTCAAGAGCAAGCAGTTGACGGATATTGTTGTGGTTTCGCCAGATGTTGGCGGAGTCGCCCGTGCGAGAGCTTTTGCCAAAAAGCTGAATGATGCGCCACTGGCAATTATTGACAAGCGCCGTCAAGCTCACAACGTCGCCGAAGTGATGAACCTGATCGGGGATGTCAGGGGCAAAACAGCGGTGTTGGTGGACGATATGATCGACACTGCGGGCACGATTTGTGAAGGCGCGAGATTGTTGCGCCGCGAAGGTGCAAGACAGGTTTATGCTTGTGCTACTCATGCGGTGTTTTCGCCTCCGGCGATCGAGCGTTTGT
This sequence comes from filamentous cyanobacterium Phorm 6, assembly GCA_003003725.1. Classification (GTDB taxonomy): domain Bacteria; phylum Cyanobacteriota; class Cyanobacteriia; order Cyanobacteriales; family Microcoleaceae; genus Microcoleus. Next base: position 3,468 of record PVWI01000288.1, read on the forward strand.
CTAGCGGCGTGTTGGAAGAAGTAATTGTAACCAATACAATTCCTGTCCCAGCAGAAAACTATTTCCCGCAGTTGACTGTGCTTTCAGTAGCGAATTTGCTGGGAGAAACTATTTGGCGGATTCACGAAGATAGTTCTGTCAGCAGTATGTTTCGCTAGGTAGAAAAGCTACTTTTTGAATGTTTGTTTTAGGGTGCGTTAACAAGAGAGTGTGTGTAACGCACCGTTTTTTTAGAGGTTCGATCGTTCGGACTTTAGTCCTCAGAAAATTGAGAGGACTAAAGTCCGAACGATCGAACCTATTTTCTGATATTTGTACTATCGCACTTGAGATCGCCGGAACAAGAGATGGTAAAATTCTATCTTGTTGTCTGAAGAGCGCGACCTTTTTTATTTTAGATAGGTCTCATCAACACAAGGGGTAAATAGGGAAAAACTATGAAACATTCACTCGTACGGACTGCGGCCGCACTCGTCGGTTCAGCAATTTTAACACTCGGGGCGATCGCTCCGGCTAAAGCATATACTTTTGACGAAACCGAAATTAACCAAGACCGAGTAATTGCGATCGCACAACCAGGTGGCCTAACTGGCTACCAATTACTAATTGTAGAACAGGTGACAGACAGGCGGCAATGCTGGAGCGAAAGCGGCTCTAATCCCGTCGTAGTCAATCCGTTATTAGCTACTTTTGATTTCACCGGCATTTGCGGCCGCGCCACCGACAGCAACGGCTTTTCTATTCGCATGGCCGGCACCGATTTAGCCTTAAAATATAGTCTAAGTGTGCAAAGCATTGATGGCAATGTTTTACTAATTGGAACTTCCATCGATCCCAACGTTCAACCGATAATTATCGGCCGCACAAACGGCGATACTAACGGCTTCATGAAAATTACTCTCGATCCTGCTTGGCGCTTGGCTAAAAGAGCTTATCAAGGCAAAGTATTAGGTCACTTTTATTTCACTAGCAGTCAACCCGCACCGGGAGAAACTGGCAATACTGGCGGAAATACCGGAGGAAATACCGGAGGAAATACCGGAGGAAATACTGGCGGAAATACATTCGGAGACATTGCAACCGATATCTACGCTTCCGAAATAAAAGAAGCTGTGGCGCTGGGATTTGTAGCCGGATTTGCTCAAGATAATACCTTTCGGCCGCAACTTGCTGTTACCAGAGAGCAATTAGTATCTTTAGTATTAGAATCTTTGAAAGGAATACAAGGTGCTAACATCACATTTCCTAGCAATGTTTCTATCCGTCCCTACAGCGATGTTGATAGCACGCGCTGGAGTGCCGGAAAAGTTCAATTTGCCCGGGACAACAAGATAGTTAGCGGTTATAAAGATGGAACATTTAAACCTACGCAGCCGGTGACTCGCGCTGAATTGATGGCGGTGCTCCGTCGAGCGTCGGAATTTGGTTTGTCGGCGCGGGGAATGCAGCCGAATTTAGTTGGGAAAGAGCCTCCTAAAACTTTTTCGGATACTCAGAATCATTGGGCTGCTGCTATTATTACTCAAATGTCTGCTTATTGTGGTGTGGCTTCGTCTCTCAATGAAGTTGGAACTCGTTTTGCTCCCGATGATTCTGCAAAGCGCAATTACGCGGCGGCTGCTACTTTGCGGATGCTGAAATGCGTTAAAGCTCAGTAATATTGTGTCCGTTCAATAACGATAATCTAGGTGTTTGTAGTGAGGACTTCAGTCCTCAGATTATAAGGACTAAAGTCCTCACTACGAACCTATATTATGCTACACCATAATCAGTATACGGTCGTTTGTATGGCGGTTGCAATCCCAAAATAATATCCTCTCTTAGCACTCCCATTTCAACTAATTCTTCCGCTGGATTTTCCTCTGTCAAATTTTGTTGAAGCCAGATTTTCCCATCTTTTATATCAATGTGAATGATGGTTTGATAAATTCGGTTAAGGTGTTCCCAGCCGACATTCATCCACTGATAATGATCTCGTTCTGTGTCGCAGATAAGTTGCACTTCGACTTCATCATCGGAAACATCATCTTCAGCATAACGGGTGATTAATGTCTGAACGTATTGACGATATTGAGCTAGTTTGTCCATTGCACAATTACCTCATTTTTTGATTAATAAGGACTAATATCAATTCCGGTTGCATCGGAATTAATATTACCCGAAATCAGGACACGGCAGTGCCGTTTCCCTACAATTAATCTGGCGTAGGGACACGGCACTGCCGTCTCCTCTATATCATTCCGGCGCAGCCGGAATTGATATAAAGTCCTCACTACAAACTGGTTCGTAGTGAGGACTTTAGTCCTGATTATACCGTTTCCTTGGGTTTCTTCTTAGATGCCGATTTCCGAGTTTTGGGAGTGGCGATTATTTCTGGTTCTTCCAAAATAACATCTTCTTCTGTTACTTTACACAAGTCATTTAAGGAAAGTTTCTGTTGGGATTCGAGTTCGTTTAGCAAGTTTGATGCTGTTTCTAATATTTGCTTTCCCTGTCGGGCTTGGATGGTAGTTTTATTTTCGATCGCATCCAGCAACACAAAAACTGATACAATTTGCCAAATATCCAAATCATCGCCCACGACATCGTACTGAGACACGATTTTGCCGTTTTCTGGGACGTGAATCCCTAAGCCGGAAGCTTGGATCAGCGGCTGGATTTCTGCTAGACTTAAATTGGCAAGGTCGGTAATTTTATGTTCCAGCGATACTAAATCGGCTAAATCTGGTAAGTTGACCGATTCTGCGGCTAAAGCATCGAATTTAAAGGTAAGAGTTTGATTTAACGGATCGGAAATGGCGTAAATTGATTGGATTTGCGATCGACTAACCGCACCTTGATTGAAAAAATTTTTGCCTAAAGGCGCGATCGTAATTTTACCATTTTCCGCAACCTCTAAGCTTTCTAAATTAACCAAAGTCGTCGCCGTAGTCTTCACAAAAATCTCGTCCAACCCCAGCAAATCCGCCAACTCCTGCAAAGTGGGCGCAGGATCAAACTCAACACCAGCCCGCAAAATAAACTCTTCCAATACATTAAACTCGCGCGGTTCACTAATCGCCACCTCTAGCGGAGTTTGGCGAATTGCAAAGCGGAATTGACGCGCCGCCAACACCGACAAACCCGGATTTTGTTCCTCAATTTGTGCAGCTAGCGAACTTAAATTCGCATCAATTGGTTTAGTTGAGGACGCTAGAAACATCTACAAAACCTCCGCAGTGACGCACCGTTTTTGAAACTTCCTGATACATTTTTCCCACAGTACCTGTTTGTTGCGTAAATAAATCGTGACAGCCGACAACTATCAGCAATTCCTGAGCACGGGAAAAAGCCACATTCACCCGTTCCGGTTCCTTAGCAAAACCAATATCGCCCCTAATATTATTGCACACTGTGCTGACAATAATCACAGGTCTTTCCATGCCTTGAAATATGTCAACCGTACCAGTGCGGATACTCAAAGAAGGGAATCTTTCGGCGGCGATTCTATCTTTAATTGCGTTCAATTGAGCGCCGTAAAAAGTGATAATCCCGATTTCCTTCGGCGGTTCACCCTCTACCATTTTAGGCCGCCAAGCCGTTTCCATCTGTTCGCACAAAAGCTCGATCGCATCAATCTCCCTCACATTCAACCGCGAAGTGCCCTGTTTCCCCTCTTCAAACCCTTGTCCCACAGGCGTTTTCACCCACAGGATATGATTGTGTTCTTTAATGATGTCACCTGCGAGATGGTGCGCGCGTCTCGTGTCTGCTTCCAGAATCCCACAGTTGAGCTTTTGCTGGTAAAACTGATTGATTGCGCCCATAATTTGCGGGTGCATTCGGTATTGAGTTGTCAGCATTTTTTTGATACCGTCGCCAGCACTTTCAAACAATATTTTGAACAGCGATTCTTTGATAAAACTAAGTTCATCTCCGGTACAACCAATGTCTTCGGCGATATCGTCGATCGTACTTTGATTAAACATCGGCGGCAATTGCCTATGATCGCCCACTAATACTAATTTTCTGCCCTTCAAAGCGGGAATTAATAACTCTGGCGGCGTGCATTTACTAACTTCGTCAATGATCACTGCATCAAAGCTGGGAAAGTTTTTGCTAAAATCGAAACTCGCAGCTTGCACGCAGGTAATGCCGATCACGTTGGCGTTGTCAATATAAATTTGCTTTAAATCATTGCGGTCTTTTTCCGAGGGATTGCGGAGTTTTTCTATCCAATCTGTGACAAAGTTTTGAGAACGATTTAGGGCTGTTTCTTCTCGTTCTAATTCCCGTTGCCAATGTTTGAATAAACGCTTGATTTTGCTTAAGAAATCTACGCTGAATAATCCGGTACTGGGGACTTCCGGCTGATATTTGTTCGGGATAGTTTGCCATGCTGATTCCCACCAATTCCTCTCAACAATTAATCCTGCTGTTGGTTGCTGTTGTTGCAGTTGAGCGGTAATCTCGCTCAATTCTGCTTGAAGTGTCACGAGTTGCTCATGCGCAGTTGTAGCC
>PVWI01000289.1 GCA_003003725.1 filamentous cyanobacterium Phorm 6
CTCCTGGTCGTCCCGCCGGGCCACTGGCTCCTGGTCGTCCTGCCGGGCCACTGGCTCCTGGTCGTCCCGCCGGGCCACTGGCTCCTGGTCGTCCCCCCGGATCAGTTGGCTGCCGTCCGGTTGTACCTGTACCTGTTGGGAAGCCCGGTACAGAGGGCAGTCCGGGTATAGATGATGCGGGGTTTCCTGGGATGTTTGGGGAACCTGCTGGTCTTGTAGCACCGGGGCGTCCAGGGGTTCCTTGGGGACGCGCTGAAATTGGAGACCTCCATTGCGGGGGGATCGGGGTGAACGGTAAGTTGGGAAGACTTGCCACCTCTGCTGGGCTTTGCGGTTTGGGAAGTTCGGCAATTGTGCCGCGCCCACCGGGGCCTCCCGTCCTTGCCCGCTGTACGGGCGTCCACTGAGGCGGGTTTCTCTCGTCTGGCAGTTTGGGCAGATTTGGCACTTCCCGAGTTGGCAGATTGGGCAGTTCTCCCAGAATCCCGCCAACGTCTGTTTTGAACGGTTGAGGGGAAAGCACTGAGAATGGGTCGTTTACTTTGCCAGGAGGAATCAGAGTCTGTGGAATTGCTGTCCGTGGCTTATTGGTCTCAATGTCTGATTGAGCTTGTCTTGCACGTTCGTCCGGGTTGGTAGGTCGGATTAAGCCGGGGGGCTGCGCCGCTACTACGGGGGAGGGGAATGCTTGACCTGGTGGAGTGGGACTTGTGGCCGTGGCGCCGGGTGTTCCGGGAGCGTTGGCGGCTGGTGAGGGAGATGCTGCACCTGGACTGAGAGTAGGACTAGGAGTGGGACTGGCTGTGTTGCCGCCCCCGTCACCGCCGCATCCCCCGATCGAGAAAGCCAGCATTCCTATAGTTGCAAAATATAAAAGTTTACGCATTACCGATCGCCCCAAACGCCTGACTTTTAAGTGATCCAAATGGCTAGCGCAGTTGCTGCCATTTGCCGCCTTAAGTTTACCTGTGTTTGATGGTATGCGATCGCTTTGAAATTGCCAAGTTTTTACTCTTTATTTGATGTTGAAGCGGGGCTGGATTTTTGAGAGCGGGTTAGCATATCAATGGTGCTGGTTGTTTGGCATATTTAGCTAGTAAAGGGATTCCCGTGGTGGTAAAAGTGATTTTCAAACGGATTTGGCGATCGGGCATTGTTTCTCTGGCCGTTTTGGCGGCAGTTGGCTCGGTGGGTGCCCCCGAGGTGCATTTTCATTCAGATCGGCCACTATTTTCCACAATTAACCAACCGGCTTTGCTGACAAAAAACCCAGGTAGCCCGGTGAGCAAGCAGCCAGAAATTAAGGTAATGAGACTGGTGTCTCATGTGAGTTTCCAGCAGATCGATCGCCCTTCAACACCAGACTCGGGAGCCCTAACTGACAATGTGTACTCTCAGTTTCGCAGGGGCCCATCAACTCCTGGTACTCAACCGCCGGCAAATTCACCTGGTAATCAAAAAGTATTTCAAGCTAAAATCAAGCGCCGGGCTGCCGGGACGCCAGTGATTGACGTGGTATTCAACGGCAACAAGGCTTTTGAGATGATTGTCGATACCGGGGCGAGTGGCACTTTGATTACTCAACGGATGGCGACTGCACTGGGAGTGAAGCCTGTGCGCACGGAGAGAGTGGGGATCGCTGACGGTAGTATTGTCGAGTTCCCGATCGGGCGCGTACAGTCGATCGGTGTCGGCGGTGCTCAGATCAAAAATGTCGAAGTGGCGATCGCCAAGCAAATGACAATTGGTCTGCTCGGTCACGATTTTTTTGGCAATTACGATGTCAAAATCAAAAAAGATGTTGTGGAGTTTTATGTCCGTTGACCGAAGTGAGCTGACTCAAAAACCGATTTTTGCTCAATTCCCATAAAGTTATTCGCAGCCGACTCAAGGCTCTTAAATTTCTTGCTTGAGGCAGTAGCAAAACGCAGCCAAGTGTGCTAATATTTTGATTGTTTAAAAAGCCATTGACCTATTCCCAAAAATCCTGCAACAGAAGCATGGCCTCTGTTGCTCAACTCCGTAACAGTCTCCGACTGTGGATTCACCGTTCAAGGCAAGGCGATAAACTGAACAAGAAGCAAAGCAGGTGGAAATTCGTTCCCAAAATGCTGTGGTTGAAGCAACTTTGCTTGATATTATTCAGTAGCAGCGCCAAAAATCTGTAAACTGATGGACGGAAGATGTTTCGCAAAATTCGGAAGTCAGGGCGATCGAGAAATTAATTATTGTAAATAGGGTATTCGCATGGCACAAGCGTCTGTATCTCCTGTAGTGCTGATTATTTTGGACGGCTGGGGTTATCGTGAAGAAAAAGACGGAAATGCGATCGCACAAGCGAAAACACCCGTGATGGACAGTCTCTGGGCAGTCTATCCCAGAACTCTGATTCGCACTTCTGGCAGAGCTGTAGGACTTCCCGACGGGCAAATGGGCAACTCGGAGGTGGGTCACTTGAATCTGGGCGCAGGCCGTGTGGTTCCTCAAGAGTTGGTACGGATCTCCGATGCAGTGGAAGATGGTTCTTTGCTGAGCAATCCAGCCCTGGTTAAGCTTTGCGAAAAAGTCCGCGCCAGTCACGGCAAGTTACATCTAACGGGTCTTTGTTCTGAGGGCGGGGTTCATTCCCATCTCAGTCATATTCAGGGTTTGCTGAAATTAGCCGCCTCACAGGGAATTGCTGAGGTTTGTATTCACGCGATTACTGACGGCCGTGATACTACTCCGAAAGAGGGTGTTGAAGCTCTAGGAAAAATTGAAAGTTATATAGAACAGATAGGGGTAGGTCGGATTGCTACGATCAGCGGCCGCTATTACGCGATGGATCGGGACAAGCGCTGGGATCGGGTGCAGCGGGCCTATGACGTGATGACGACTGAGGATGTGCCTGATGGTCGATCGGCAGTTGATGTGTTGCAGGCCTTCTATGCGATCGGAGTGACCGACGAGTTTGCAATTCCGACTCGGATTGCGCCCGGAGCGGTAGCATCCGGGGATGGGATGATTTTCTTCAATTTTCGCCCGGACAGGGCTAGAGAGTTGACTCAAGCCTTTATGGATAGCAATTTTAAAGGGTTTGAACGAGAGTTAATTGAGACGCTGACGTTTGCCAGTTTTACTCAGTACGATCCGAAGTTGTCGTCGGTAATGGTAGCTTTTGAACCGCAGAATTTGAACAATATTCTGGGCGAGGTGATTTCTAAGCACGGTTTACGGCAGTTGCGGACGGCGGAAACTGAAAAGTACGCTCACGTGACTTATTTTTTTAATGGGGGTCTGGAAGAGCCTTTTGAGGGGGAAGACCGGGAAATGGTGCAGAGTCCGATGGTGGGTACCTACGATGAGGCACCGGAAATGTCGGCGACTATGGTGACGGATGGGGTGCTGGCGGCTATTGAGAAGGGCATTTATTCGTTTGTGGTGATTAACTACGCCAATCCCGATATGGTTGGTCATACGGGGATGATGGATGCGACGATAATTGCGATCGAAACTGTAGATAAATGTCTGGGGCGGCTGGTGACTGGCGTTACCAAAGCTGGGGGAACCGCAATTATTATTGCTGACCACGGCAATGCTGAGCAGATGTTCGACGAGAACAAGAATCCTTGGACGGCTCACACTACTAACCCTGTTCCGTTTATTCTAGTCGAAGGCGAAGGTCTGAAGATTCCGACTCACGGAACTGATGTTCCTTTGAGGGCGGACGGTTGTTTGGCCGATATTGCGCCGACGATTCTGGAGCTGTTGAGGTTGCCTCAGCCCCCGGAGATGACGGGACGCTCTATGATTGAACCCGCTAAGTTTGAAGTTCGGGCCAATCGCAGTCCGGTGCGAGTCCGGTTGTAAAAAGGTTTGGCAATCGCAGCAGCAGTAGGGACACGGCATCGTGTCCCTACATAAATTGTGTGCGATCGACCAGATTTGATATGATAATTGATTACCGATTACTAATTACCAATTACCCCGAATTATGAATATTGTTTCTGTTTTACAAGTTATCTGGTCTTTGTCTGCTTTAGGACTTGTAGTTTTTGTATTGCTGCACAGCCCTAAAGGCGATGGCATTGGAGGGATTGGCGGACAAGCTCAATTGTTTACTAGCGCCAAGAGTGCCGAGACATCTCTTAACCGGATCACTTGGGGTTTGGCTATTGTTTTTATGGGTTTGACTATAATTTTGAGTGCTGGTTGGTTGACTCCTAAATTATAGGATTAGGCGATAACTCACGGGTTCTCCGGCCCCGCCCGTGCCACAATCAAATTGATTCTTTGTGGAACAGGCTCTCATAGCCTGTTCATACCACAATCAAATTGATTCTTTGTGGAACAGGCTCTCATAGCCTGTCAAAGCTTGAAAATAGTGCAACATCTAAGATTTAACTGCGGTTGCAAAAATGTGGTTGTCGAAAGTTACGAGAAGATTTCGGGCAGTATTTTTATTTACTTTATCTTGTTTTAGCCTAATAATTTTTATTCAGGTTAATACTCCTGCTGCGATCCCTCCTCTCGATAGCGCGCCGATTCCACAAGTTCACGCTTTGCCACCAACGCTGGCTAATTGGCAAGATGCAACCAATAGTGGCGATTATTTTGACCAGGTTAAACCGCCGAATATCGGTCATTTGGTTTGGTCGAAATTTCCGATCGCAGTTTATGTCGAGCATCCGACTAATACTAATCATTCTAAAGATTGGATAGAGGCTGTGTTGGGTGCTGTCCGGGAATGGGGGGTTTATTTGCCTTTGGAAGTGGTGGAGGATTCGGAGGTTGCTGATATTAAAATTTTACGTCAGGCTCCGCCTTTGCGGCAAGGGGTTTTGCGATCGCGATCGGGAGAGGCTACCTACGAATTGTACACCACTCAGGAAGGTGATAAAACTATATTATCTCATCGGTTTTCGGTTTATTTGAATCCGAATCAAGTGGGTAAGTATGTTCCGGCGACGGCGCGGCACGAGTTGGGGCACGCTTTGGGAATTTGGGGCCACAGTTTGATGGAAACTGATGTGCTTTATTTTTCTCAGGTGAGAAATCCTCCGACTATCTCGGCAAGGGATGTTAATACTTTGAAGCGGGTTTATGAACAGCCTACTCGCTTGGGATGGTAATTGTAGTTTCGGGCTGTAATCAGAAGTGTCTGATCGAACGATACCCATCAAATAGGTTTGATGTTTCGGACTTTAGTCCTCAGATTTATGCGGACTAAAGTCCGAACGCTCAAACGTTATAAAATAATACGGTTCACTTAACACTATTTATGCCCCGGAGATCCCTTGCAGCATCCCCCGAAAGCAAGGGGGACTTTGATAGATTTATTGTCCCCCCCTTAAAAAGGGGGGTTAGGGGGGATCTGTCTTAAGTGAACCGTATTGCCTTATCAAGGACAAAATAATTAGTAAATAGAAACAAAATGAAAGATGAAGCTTTTGGAATTGTGCCAATTTTTTCGAGTGAAGCTGATACTTTGTTTTTGTTGATTCAACATCAAGCGGGACATTGGGCATTTCCTAAAGGTCACGCAGATCCCGGGGAATCTGCACTCTCAACGGCGAAGCGGGAATTGGAGGAGGAAACTGGCATCCGCAATTATGAAGTGCTTGAGCAGCCGAATTTTGTAGAACATTATTCCTTTGTTCAGGAAGGGACTCCGAGTTTTGTAAAACATTATTCCTTTGCTAAGGAAGGGGAGGCAATTGAAAAGACTGTTACTTACTTTGTGGCTTTTGTAAAATCGAGGGAAGTTGTTTTGCAAGCAGAGGAAGTTCAAAATTCTGCTTGGAGTTCTTTTGAGGAAGCAGTTAAGCTGATTACTTTTGATGGAAATCGGCAAATTTTGAGGGAGGTTAAAGCATATTTGGACGGGAGGAAGGAGATTAACAGTTGACAGTTGACAGTTGACAGTTGAGTGCGAAGTTTTTAGTCAGGGGATTTAAGCCCCAGCCTAAAAACAATCAACCTAAATGTGGGGGCTTAAATCCCCTGTGATGCAGGTTAATTCTGTGATATCCCCGACTTCTTGAAGAAGTCGGGGATCTGGGTATTATCTGAGATTATTTATTAATTTTCTGGGTTTTGGCGTGTTGTTGCAAGCGAGAGAAAACGTTGTAGGCGTCGGGGCCGGGATTATCGTGTTCGACAACGCCGTCGATGGGGCCGTCAATGGCTTTCCAAGCTGGAAATCCACCTTTTAGTTCGGCTACCTTTGTAAAGCCTGCTGCGCGGAGAAGATTGGCGGCTTCGGCTGTTTGTTGGTCGGTTTCTCCGTAGATGTAGATGTCGCGGACGGGCTCTAGGCTGGATTTTGCCCGATCGACTAATTCGTCTATTGGCATCGGTACTGCGCCGGTAATCCGGCTGTTGTTAAAGCTTTCAAACTCCCGGGCATCAATGATTGTGAGTGCTGGTTCACCCCAATCTAAACGGGTTTTGAGATCGTAGCTAGATGCTTGGGCTTTTAAACCAGGAGGGGTAGGAGTAAGATCGGGAAGTTTTTCTTTGATGTCTGAAATTTGGTCGGGAATAGTTTTCATGGGAATCAGCAACTCATTACTTTGTTGGTAATGTAACGAAATGTTTTGCTTGAATGCGTCTTTCTAAAGGTAGAATTGGGCATTGAACTAAAGTCGCACTTAAGCTGGGTTTTCTGGTTTTTGTCTAAAGTTGCGATCGCTTTCTTTGTTGAGTTTGCTAAGCTGTCCTGGGTTGTGATGCGGATTGTTTGGATTTAAAAGTGCGCCTGTCCAACTATTTATTGATCAAACGATCGCAATTTAGTCAATTCCAATTATTTTTAAAGGAAAAACGATATAATGTTTATCTGCGTCGCTGTGAAGAAATTTTTGATGCGCCGATTTATCTCCAAAAGATGCGATCGAAACCTGAGTTTTTGGCATTAGTATCAGCGGAGTTTTGATGGGGACATATTTGCAGTATCCAACTACCATCGCCTCAAACTTGTTAGCTTAAAGCCGGAAGCCCCGCACCATATCTGTACTCAGGTTGGTGTCGGGATGGATAGGCGGATTGGCGTAGAGAAAGCGAGCAAATCAATTAATATTTGTCGCAAGTTTGTCAATTCATTCTTCTACCATCTGAGTTATGGTTTTTTCTCGCTTATGTTGCGAACTCTCTTAATTTGTTAAGCCTTTTGTCAGATCACCGAATATGCAGGTTTTTATTTTTCATGTGTGTTGTCGCGAACAGGTTTATGTTAACATAGATTCCGGAGGCAAGAAAGATTAGAACCGCGTATCAGTACAAACTTAGACCAACAAAACAACAGATTATAGAGCTAGAAAGATGGCGATCAATGCTTTGTTCTCAGTACAACTATTTGTTGGCTGATAGATTCAACTGGTACGAGCAAAACCGTTCTCCAATCAACGCTTGCCCTTTGGTTTGTTATTTGCCGGAGTTAAGAGATAATCCCGATTATTTCAGCCAAAAGAAAACTTTGCCTCAACTCAAGAAAACTCATCCTTGGTACTCGGAGGTATACTCACAAGTCCTTCAAGATGTAGTGAAGCGAGTTCAGGTGACATTTGACAGACTTCTCAAAGGTGATAGCAACGGCAAACGTAGCGGTAGACCGAGATTTAAAGCTCGTAACCGTTATCGGACGTTTACCTACCCTCAGATGAAAGATGGGTGTCTAAAAGGCAATTTAATCAACTTACCGATGTTTGGTAAAGTTAAAGTTGTTTTGCATCGTCCAATACCTGATGGGTTTAAAGTCAAAACCGCTTCTGTTACCAAAAAAGCTGATGGATTCTACCTAACGCTTTCACTCAAAGATGCAACAGTTCCAACCATTAAACCTGATCTTAATCCAGACAAAATCACCGGCATTGATGTCGGATTAAAAGAGTTTTTAACAACTTCAGAGGGTGAAACGGTTGCAATTCCGACTCTCTCCCGCAAGGCACAGAAGCGTTTGCGGG
>PVWI01000052.1 GCA_003003725.1 filamentous cyanobacterium Phorm 6
CCCCGCCACTCAATGCAAGGCAAACCGTCTACCCCCGTCGTTACCTGATCCCGTGGCACATCGATCATGTCCTCCACTCCGTCCATCGGGAAAGCAATCCGAGCTCGATCGCTAATGCAAGTCAGAGCCTTAGAAATACTCAATACCAGAGGTAAACGGATGGTAAATACTGTACCTTTGCCGATCGTCGAATCAATCCCCACAGTCCCCCGAATCTCCTGCAAAGAAGTCCGCACCACATCCATACCAACCCCCCGGCCGGCGTACTCTGTCGCCTGCTCCTGAGTGCTGAAACCGGGCATAAACAGCAAATCGTAAACTTCCGAGCGAGACATTCTCTGAGCTTGAGGCGCCGTCAGCAAACCCTGCTTAATCGCCTTCGCCTTCACTTTTTGCGGGTCAATTCCCGCCCCATCGTCAGAAACCGAAATCACCGTTTGATTTCCTTGGTGGAAAGCCCGAATCGTAATCCTTCCCACAGCAGGCTTCCCGGCCGCCAGACGCACCTCGGGCGGTTCGATCCCGTGAGTAATCGCATTATTCACCAAATGAGTCATCGGGTCATAAAGCTGATCCACAATCATCTTGTCGATCAAAATATCCTTGCCCTCACCCTGCAACTGAGCCTGCTTCCCGCACTTAATCCCAACTTCCCGCACCGCCCGGAACAGCCTGTCAGTCGTCTCTGCAAACGGCTTCATCCGGGCGCGAGTCAAACCTTCTTGCAGTTGAGTCGTAACTTGCCGCAGTTGGCGAGTCACCTGATCCGCTTCATCCACCAAAAACTCAATGTCAGCAGCCGACTCCCGCACCCGCACGATCAGCTCGATAATCTCTTGAGCCAAACTGTGGAAAGGAGTAAACCTGTCCATTTCTTCTGGTCTCCAAGCGCTTTCGCGTTGGTGGGACGACTCCTCAGTGCGCCATGCCGATCGATGTCCCTGACGATTTGCCAGCAAAGCAATCTCCAAAAGACTCCGCTCGTAGAAATCCTGAGTCCGCTGGCTAACATCACTCAGCAGCGTTACTTGGTGCAGCAAATTGTCCAAGAACTGCCGCATCCGTTCTTGGTCTTGCTCCAAACTGTTCCGGTTGACGACCAGTTCCCCCATCAAATTGCTGAGATTGTCCAGTTGCTTGACCGGCACCCGCATCGTCTGGTCGCCGAACCCGCCCGCGCGGGCACTCCGCCTCGATCTGTTGAGCGCCGACGGCCCAATATTGCCTTCCCCTTGTGAGCGGCCGCCGTCCTTTGGATCTTCCAGCAGTTTTTCCAAATCGCCAAATTCGTCGTCGCTCTCGTCATTAGTAGCGGGGCGATCTTTACGGGCAGTTTTTCCCGGTAGCCCGTGAATTTCCGGCATAGTTGCGCTCTCGCTGAGCAGGTCTTCGAGATCCGAGAAAACTTCCGTAGTTACCGGATTCTGATTTCTACCGACAGAGGCTGCTATTGCCGCCCCAGCGCCCCCTGCAATTAAGAGCGCTTCTAAATCGTCAAAATTGCCTTCGGCATCCTCGCCGTCTGATTCTGCACCAAAAAAGTCTGCTAGCGACGCTTCTTCCAATTCCGAGGAATCTTGAATATCCGATCCGTCGTCAGCGTCCCAAAAGCCCGTCGTTAGTTCCGAAGTCACCATAGAGCCAGCATCGAGCGAATCCAACAAATCATCAAAACCTATCCAAATCGCGGTGTTGAGAGTCGCCCCGGTTTCCAGAGCTGCCAGCAAATCAGTATCGCCTTCAAACATACCGTCGAGAGATTCTGTTGAGTGCGCCTCTAAATCCCCAGCCGAAAAATCTGTTTCCAGGGCATCAAACAAATCATCCTCGTCGCTAGACTCCTCAGTAGCTTCTGTTTCAGATCGATCCTCTCTCGAAAGGGCTGCGCTAACGAACAAATCCTCAGTTCCGTTTGCCGCGACAGCACCCGACGGCAACCCTTCGCCAAACATATCCTCCAACAAATCCAAATCCCCACCATCCGACTCTAAACTGGAAATTTCCGAATCAGGACTGCCGGACAATTCCCCAAATTCAACCGCTCCCAAATCTGCCAATCCTCCCTCAGAAACAGCCCCCTCCGAGTCCGAGAACAGACTCGCCAAGTCACCCTCATCTGGTTCCACACCATTCGAGCGCAATTCTGAATCCCCACCTAAATTCATCCACTCTGCATTGAGTTGCCCCGAAGCTTCCCCGTTATACTCAGTACCCGTAGGTACAGAACCGAACAGCTCAGCCAAATCCGCCGCCTCTTGGGAAGCAGAGACCCTGACAGGTCGCGGAGGCAGGTTCTCCTCCTCAGAAATCGGGCCAGAGGTGATATCGCCAAACAGCGCATCTAGATCCGTATCTTCTAACTCCAGATTTACCGATTGCACAGACTCGTCCTCGAACCCGAAAGTATCTTCTAGCCAATCTCCATCCACAGAGATATCTAATTCAGAATTTGGTGTCATGTTAAAAACGCTATCAATTTCTTCGTTTTGTGCGCTACCAGTAGCTAAATATTGATCGCCCCTGCTCCCCCCACCTTCGCCTTCTAAAGAAAGGAAACCAGAAGTAATGCTCAATAGCTCGCTCAAATCAGAGTCCTCGTCAAGCTCAGAGAGCAACTCGAAATCATCTATTTCAGCATCTTCTGAATCATTGCCACCACTTGCCGTCAGCTCGTTCGATCCCGGCACATTTGGTGTCTCAGATAAGCCTAAATCGCCGAACAAGTCATCCAAGTCAGGAGCGTCAGCATCAACAGAAGTTTGGGCCGCCACTTCGTCCAAAAGCGTACCGAGGGCATCTTCCTCAGCTTGCCCAGGGCCCTTCTTGTCTGAGCCATGTCGCCGATTCAAACCGCTCCTGTTACCCTGTTCAAGTTGTTTGTGAGTTGGCGACTGGCTCAAACCCTCATTTTCCCGATCGGTCTCCGTCGCCGAACCCTCTAGCTCACCTCCAGATAGCAAATCCTCCCCAAACAAACTCGTGAGATCCTCTCGATGATGCTCCGCGTTCGTTTCCGAATTTTCCACAGCGTATCCGTCAAACAACAAATCAGTAAAATCGCCGGAATTGTCATCATCTAACCCGAGCATTCCCTCCACCGGCATCCTAGAAGACTGCCCATAGTCGAGGTCATCTTCTTCTTCCCAAGCACCGTCGAGATCCGGGGACTCGCCATCAAACAAGTCAGCTAAAGTGTTGAGTTCAGCAGCGCCCACTTCTGGGCCCGTGCGGGTCGAGCTTCTAAAAGAACCAATATCCAGATCCGATTCTCCGAACCCCGGGGAATCGTCGAACTGGGGCGATCGACCGCCGCCACTGTAATCGTTGCTCTCGCCACTGTCTAGTTGATCGAACAGCTCGTCTATGCTCAGCCCAGAAATAGTCGGCAACAACTTGTTCGATCCATCCCCCGAATCGCTAGAGTCCGCCAGATCCCAGCCCCCATCCTCAACATCCGCCAAATTTATCCCCGTACTCGGTTGAGCAAATGCCAGCAAATCTTCAAAATCCGTTTCAGCAACCAGGGCAGCAGGTAGCATACCCAGTATTTTTTCGCTTGGTTCGATCGACCTTTCTCGACCAGAGAGTACCTGTTCTTGAGCTTTTTTGATATCTTTGATCACCGTCGGCGCTAACATACGGTAAGTATTTTCTAAGTTGCCGATCGCCTTTTCCACAGTTTCGATCAACTCTATCCAGTGGGGCAGTTCAAATTCCTCTCCCGCCCTGACCAAATTCCGACAAATGTTTTTAAGCTGCCGCCTACTTTCTATCCCCTCGGGCTGTTTGAACTCTTGCAGCATTTCCCGCATCCTCGCCGGCACGTCCAAGTCAAATACCATGTGGAGCGCGCTGTCTTCTGTTTCTGTAGCATCGATCGCGTAAACTGACCCCGAGTCCGTAAAACTGCTCGATGAGCTAAAAACTCCGACATCCATCCCTGTCAGAACTTGTTGAGTTATCGGCAACGGACTACTCTCGTCTCCATCGTGTCCAGAGTGCCCGACAAGTCCCCCCAAGTGTCCGTTGAGTTCTGCAAATACCGGTTCTAATTCTCGAACCATTTGTTCTCCCAATTCCTCTGTCAGCCCAAAAGGCCCCGACAGTTGCTCTAACAGCCCTTGCAATGTGTCAAAAATACGCAGGAACAGGGACTCTAGCTGTTGGTCTACTTTAACGCTGCACTCTTTTAAAACTTTAAAACTATCTTCTAGTCGGTGAGCTGTTTGCTGAATGCTGGTCAGGCCCAGCATTGCTGCTCCTCCCTTGACAGAGTGAGCCGCCCTAAATACTTCGTTGACCAGTTCTGGGTCTTCGATCGTGGTTTGCAGATTCAGCAGGCCTTGTTCGATCGTATTGAGGTGGTCTTTTGCCTCCTCAATAAAGTAGCCCATAATCCTCTGTTGTTGTTCCGGCAGCATATTTTTTTCCTTAATTTTAATCGTTATTGTATTTGGTCTATTTTTGTAGTCTTAGAGAATGTCTCTGTAAATCTCTCCCCTTCCCAACAGAATAATCTGACTGCGAGATATTGCAAATGTCCTAGCTATTTCTCTTTTTGATATACCCTCACTTAAAAGATAGCGAATCTGCTGCACCTGTTCGGGTTTTAGCTTGCGGTTAGGACATATCTTGCCAGGAACGAAAGGAAAGCGGTTTTTTTCTATAGAATCGCGGGAGTTATCGGCGGGAGTTCCTTCCCACAAATGGTCAGGATTGACACAACCGCGATCGTCGCAACTATGACAAGCAAAATAACCCACTTTTATAGGTCTTCCCAGTTTATCTTCAAGTACAAGTCTATGGGGATAGAAGCTTTGATTCTTTCCGTTAATTTTGATAGTTTTCACAGAATAACCATCACTTCTTTTAGCCAAGATACAAATCATGCAGCCATTCGGCTGTATTTGGGCCCGAATTCCAGGAATTATTTCTACGCCTCGCAGTTCTTTTTTAGGTTGAGGTGCAGACGTGCTTCCTACATCTTTAATCCGTCCTTTTCTAAACCTATCTTGAGAATTTTCCAGTCTAGAACCTTCCCATAAGTGATTAGGATTAATGCAGTTACGAACATCGCAACTATGGCAACAAAAGTATTCTGGTCTAATCGGATGACCCAAGCTATTTTCCAATACCAAACGGTGAATTGTAAGCGTCTTCCATTCACCATCAATCTTAAGTCTTTTGTTGGCATACCCCCTGCTATTTTGTGAGAGGGTAGAGATAATACAGCCCGTCGGTTGGATTTCACCAAATATACCAGGAATCACCTCTACTATGTTATCGTTCATCTGTGCAACTCCTAGTTTGTTTAGCTGCTGAATTAGCCTCCCCGCAGTGGTTTCAAGACTGCGAGGCTGCTTTTTGTCTGTCATTATTGCCACATAAGTGCGCTTGTGAATCAGGAAGCAAAAAAGCATTAAACAATCAATTATTGTCTTTCTGCTGTTTCCACTCGGAACCTTTCCACCGATGTCAAAAGGTCGCGAGCAACGCCTACCAAATTTTGCAAAGCACCCGAAACTCGCTGCGCTTCTTGAGACGTTTCCTGAGCAGTTAATTCCACTGCTTGCATCACCGAGGCCACCGAGCGAGCTGTTTCATTCTGTTCTACAGTGTCCGCCGTAATCGATCGCACTAACACGTCAATTCGATTAGTAACTTGAATGATATCTTCAAGCGATCGCTTCGCTTGTTCTGCCAATCTTGTACCCTCAATAACCTGCTGCGTACCTTCTTCCATCGCCGTCATAACCGCGCCGGTTTCACTTTGAATTTGCATCACGATCTGTTCGATTTCTTTCAAAGATTTCGCCGATCGATCTGCCAATTGTCGAACCTCATCCGCCACGATCGCAAAACCCCGGCCAGCTTCCCCAGCCCTCGCCGCCTCAATACTGGCGTTAAGAGCCAACAAATTCGTCCGCGAGGCGATAGTAGCAATCAGAGCCACAATCTTAGAAATTTCTTGAGAAGCTTCCGCCAACCGCTTGACTTTTCTCGTGGTTTCTGCTACGGTTTCTCGAATTTCCAAAATCCCCGCCACCGTCCGCTCCACAGCCTCGCCGCCTTTGATAGCCGTCGCCGCTGCACCCCGAGCCACTTCTTCCGCCTCTCTAGCGCTCTCTGCGACCCGCTGAATCGCATCGGTGAGGACTTGCACCGAATTCAGGGTTGCCGCCAGTTCCTCAGCCTGCCGCAGCGCATCAGAAGACAAATCGCCCGCAAACTTGGCACTATCCGTAGCGCCTTTGCTGACCTCCCGAGCCGCCTGCTTCACCTGATGGACGATTTCACGCAGATTTTGAATAGTCAAGTTAAACGAGTCAGCAACAGCGCCCAAAACGTCTGCGGTCACTTCGGCAGTCACCGTCAAGTCACCCCGAGCCGCTCCTTCCACGTCATCTAGCAAACGAATCACTTGGCGCTGCAAGTCCTCTTTTGCCTGTTCCTGCTCGTCAGACTTGCGCCTGGTATCACTAATCGTAGTTTGGATCACCTTCGCCATGTGGTTGAATTTAGCGGCCATTTTGCCAAATT
The DNA here is from genome assembly GCA_003003725.1 of filamentous cyanobacterium Phorm 6. Classification (GTDB taxonomy): domain Bacteria; phylum Cyanobacteriota; class Cyanobacteriia; order Cyanobacteriales; family Microcoleaceae; genus Microcoleus. The sequence continues at coordinate 6,541 of PVWI01000052.1, forward strand.
CATCTTCCGAGTAAACCGTAGCGCGAGCGTCCAAAGTTCCTTGAGATACGGCATCGAACTGAGCTTGCAAATTGTCCGACGACTTGCGCACCTGCTTGGCGATCAACTGACCGATACCCCAAGAAGTTAAAAAGCTCGTAACACCTGCTGCTGCGGTCATTACCCAGCCTGTTTGGCGCAGGTAAACGATCGCCTCCGGCTTGTCTTGGCGCAGAGCTTGATAGGAGGCGATGTTGGTAACGAAAGCCACAGCTACCAAAGAAACCAGCCCGGCCCCGACCGCCGTGTAGAAGTGTTTTGTAAGCAAAGGGGCATTTTCCAAGAAAGCCAGTCCCCCCTGTTCTACTGTCACCGACGTATCGAGCGCTTCTGTTTCTGTCGAAGCAAAACTTGGCATCGACGCATCAGCCGGGCCGGAAATGCTAAATATCTCATCATCCCGAATTGCCGAGCCGTCACTGTTGTCAAAGTCCAGGCTGCTACCCGTCGTGCCCATCATGCCGCTGGTCGAGTTGCCGAAATTGGTGTTACCTCTAGTCAGAATCGAACTGCTGCCATCTTCTGAGATGTCAAAGTCCGGCAAATTGTCCAAATCGTCAAACTCGTCAAAGTCCTCCAAAAAGCCACTGTGTTCTTGAGCGTTCCCAGTGCTTGACGACCAGTCACTTTTGCTGTTATCTGACGCCCCGAAAGCTGTCGCTTGCTCGTTGTCATCTAGAGAGAAATCATCACTGAAAGCGTCGTCATCAAAACCGTTTAAGTCGAAGCTATCTTTAGAGCCAAAGCCCACTTCCGAGTCCCCGTAACCGTTGCTGTTGGGAGTCGATCGATCGATCGAATTAAATTGTCCTCGGCTCGACCTTGACGCCTGAGAATTGGGGACAGCACCTCCCATCAGCAGTGTTTCGTCTTCCGCCAGCGAATAGTTGGACGAGTAGCCCGAGTCAGTATTCGGCTGCTTGTTTTGAGATCGAGAAGACCCGAAATCAGAGGACGAGGACATCGGCTCGGCAAAAGGGTCTGCCTCTTCTAGGGGTGCGTTCTGGTCGTGTTCGGAGCCAGTCTGGGGCGGGGCTTGGAAATCGTAGTCATCGTTGAAGTCAAGTTCGTCTGGCAAATCGAGCGGAGCAAAAGGTGCGCCAAAATTGTCCGACGGCGCAGTGCGGGAGTCGAGTTGGTTCGAGTCGAAGGAATTCCCGGTTTCTGCTGTGGCAAAATTTTGACCGTTGAGCATCTGAGTCGGAGCTTCTGAAAACGAATCCGCTGAGTCAGGTGCTTTTTTCCCAGAAACTTTGCTGCTAGACAAATCAGCAGCATCAAGCCCTTCGTCACCTGAGCCAAAAGGGTCTCCAAAGTCGCCAAAGTCTCCAAAGTCCGAGTCGGCAAACTCGTCCATGTCTAGTGGCGAGGAGGCATCAGCATAAGCTGCGATCGCCCCGCTGTCGCTAGCAAAGGGGTTAGAATCGGAGGCTAAATCGTCGATCGAACCAGCCGCGCGAGATTTGTCTTCGGGTTCCCACTCCAAGCCGCTCATATCCAAGTCTGCCAAATCCTCGTTTTCCAGGTCATCTGGCGATCGACCGACAAAAGACCCGGATGGGGAATTTCCTTGGAAAAGTCCCAGATCCGGGTCTTCTAACCCTTGATCCAGAGATAAGTCTGGGTAGAACTCCAATTCAGTTTCAGCCGACAAAGCCTCGATATTTGCGGTGTGTAGTTCTCCCGATAAAAATTGGTCTGTGTAGGTAATTCCGCTGTGAGCGTGTTCGATCAAACTAGCGTCGTCACTCAAGCCCAGTACCACCATGTACTGTTCGCGCGCCACCTCGTACTGTTGCAATCCGTAGCAGTAGATGTGTCCGCAAAGCAAGCGAGCGCTGGGGTCTTCGGGAAAATCTTCTACTAATTGATAAACTAGGGCTGCGGCTTCTGAATAGTTGCCATCCATGTAGGCCGCTTCTGCCCGTTGGTAATCCTGCTGAAAGTTGGTACTTGTAGTCATTTGCCGCCCTCTTTTGATTTTAGACTTTAGATTTTTGATTTTTGATTTTTATGTTGAATGTTTAGATGCGCGCCTCAAGTCGTGTGACTGTTCATGGTTAGACCCCTACCGAAAATCGCAAATCGCAAATCTAAAATCGATTTCACGCTGCCCACCGCGCTGAGCGCAGAATTTTCACTTGATCTAGCAGTCGGAGCACTTTAGTCGCTTCTGCACCTAACATCCATTCTCCCCTCAGAAATGGAATCATGCCGTCTGGTGCATTGTTCTGAGAGTGCAGTTGCTCTACGTCGAGCCAGTCCATCCCCACAATTCGATCGACCGCCAGCCCTAAAATCGTATCTTGGTCTTCCACAGCGACGATCGGGATTTCGGGTCTGTCTGTGTTCAGAGGTGTTTGGTCTCCCAGAAATTGGCCTAGGTCTGCCACCCAAATTACTCTTCCTCTCATGTTTAGCGTACCTAAAAGCAGAGACGAAACGTTGGGGATGGGTGTCATCCGGTCTGGGGAGGGGGATAGTACCTCTCTAATCCCTGTAGCCGGTAGTGCGAACTCGTTCCCCGAAGGAACGTAGAACCGCAGGTGCAACTCGCCTTCGGGAGTTTCTAGTTCTTGGAATTCTGGAGGATGATCTACGCCTTGTCCTGGTAATATAAAATCTGGGCTGCCACTAATCATAATTCTGACACCTGCATTTCTAGCAAATTGTTGATGTTTCCTGCCAAGAGCCCTCGTCGCCACGTCAGCCGATCGAAACTTGACACAGCCAAGCTTGACACAGCCAAGGGGTTAATGGCGCTAATACCGGAAGTGCTTGGCAATATATTTACTCCTTGAAATACTCACCGACTATCAGGTGCGGTGATTCTTGACGCTTCGCCGGGTCATGCTACCGAAGTAGTCTTATTCTCCCTCTGCGTGCGTTTAGAGTCGTGGCGATTCCCCATCCCGACTTGCTCTATATTTTTAGCAGCATTTTCATCTCTATCTTGCTCAGTGCCACAACTCAGACAAAACACTGAACGAATAGACAAATCGATTTTGCCCCACTTAAAGCCACAGTCCGAACAGACTTGGCTAGTAGGTTCCCACCTACTAATTACCTTGAACTCTCTACCAAACTTCTCAGACTTGGCTTCACAAAGAGTCCTAAATTCTCTCCATCCTTGCTGGCTAATCGCCCTTGAAAGTTTCCGATTCTTTACCAGTTTGAGTCGATGTGGGGTATTATCCCCAGCACCTCTGAGTTAGAACTGGACGTGCCCGTTTCCGTGCATCCAGCTCCCGATATTCTTAGGGAGTGACCCTTTTGCTCATGTGTGAATAGTCATGACAGGATTCGTGGATTGCTAGAAGATTTTTAGGTTTCCAGTTATCATGATTCTCGTCGATGTGATGCAGATTTACTCGCTCGTCGCTCATAAACTTCATTCCACAGTGACCGCATGAATGGCTTTGCTTTTTAAGGGCTTTAGAGGTCAAATCATCGTATAACTTACTATTGCGTTCGCTCCAATAGGTTAAATCTCCGTCATAGGGGGATTTATCCCCTTTGACGTTGATGTGTTTGTTTTCGGAGTAAGGAACTGTTGGAAATGCCTTCTTAACAAGCTTAGTGCTTGATTCTTTGGTGTTTTTGGTTTCCTTGTTAAATACCTTGTGTGTCCTGTGATTTAAGAACCAAAGTGAAAACCTTGACCCTGACATATCACAAAACCTATGGTAATTTCTCCATCCTCTAACTATTGGTGCTAGCTTTTCGGCTTTTACCTGAGAACCATAATTCGAGCAGTTAATGATGTTTTTTACTTTCAATCGGAACTTTTTAAAGTTATCCACTGAGGGGTAGCTTTTAAATCTTCCGTCGCTTAACACTTTGAAGTGCCAGCCGAGAAAGTCGAATCCATTTGTCGTAGCGGTAATTTTGGTCTTCTTAGCACTTACCATCATTCCTCTTGCCGCTAAAAAGCTATCAATTTTGGCAAGTATTTTTTCTGCATCGTCTTGAGGTCTAAGCATTATCACCATATCATCCGCATATCGGATTGATGTTTCGACAATGTTCGACGCTGGGGTGTTGTCGGTTATTCTAAATCCATCCTTATGGTATCTGTGAATACTTTCAATCCCGTTAAGAGCGATGTTGGCTAAAAGGGGACTCACCACCCCACCTTGAGGAGTTCCTTGTTCCGGGAAGTCGGGGTTGACCCCAGCTTTTAGGCATCGGAAGATTCCGAGCTTGACACCCTTGGGCGCAATCAGGTTGTCCATTATGGTGGTGTGACTAATCCTGTCGAAGCATTTTTCAATGTCGAGTTCTATAACTCGTTTTTCCGTTCCATTGCAGTAGCTTCTTAGATTGTTGAACAGGATTTTCTGTGCATCGTGCGCGGAGCCGTCCAGTTCTGAACCCGTAGCTGTAAGCATGGAATGTTGCAACGCGCAAGCTGGTTCTAAAGCGTATTTTGCGAGGCATTGCCAAGCTCTATCCGCGATAGTTGGGATTTTTAGCATTCTGGTTGTCCCGTCCTTTTTAGGGATTGGGATTTCCCGTAGTCCTTGATGATGCCAATTACCTGCTGACTCTTTGAGTATTGTTTCTAGGTCGAAACGTCCTGTAAAGTCTAGGGATTTTACACCGTCAACACCTGCTGTTTTCTTACCAGCGTTTAGCTGTGTTACTTGTCGAATTGCTAGAAATCTAGCAGCTTTGGATTTCAGAATAAGTTTTTGCAAAAACCTTGCTTTCCGCGTGTTTCCTGCTCGAACTGCTTTGAATATTCTTCTTTGTAGGCGGAATAAATCTTTGCGGAATTTCTTCCAGGGTAGATTTTTCCAAGATTCACTATCGTTGCTGATGTGCCTAATCATGCTCTGTTCCGTTGAATATTTTCTGAATACCTTGCGAAAATTACTTCGCATCCTACCCGTCTTGAGAGAGTTCCGTATCTCATCTTACCTACATGGAAATCGACGTATCCATGACTCTCAAGTCGTTTTTATTCGTTCCCTCAGATGATTAATTGTTCCGTTAGGTGTAGCCATTTTAACTATCAGAAACCCAGGATTCTGAACGCTATTCCGGAAAGATGCGTCGGGTTTTAGCTCTGATGAGGTCAGGGTTTTATAAGTTATGCCCTGCCTACGTTTAAGTTACTTTTCTAGGCTCGGTTTCACCGTGGGAACTCCCTGTTAGCACCAGTGTCAGCCCATAACAGCCGTCTGATTGCGCCCTGTTAAGAGCTTCACTCTCCAAGGAATTGAGCTTGGTCGGTGTGGGCAGATAAGGAGTCACGCATGAATCTTGCGGGAAGGACTTGCACCTTCATCAATCTGAGAGTTCAGCGCTCAACCTAGGGGTCGAGTTTCACGCTCATTAGTTATTTACGGAATGATTACCGAGATTCACTAATCAACGAATCGCACTGCCAGAAACATTTAAATCTTCCAGAATAATCACTTGGTTTTCGTTGACTATTTTGGTTGATAGTTTGTGTAGGAAATTTTTGCGGGTATCGGTAATTTGATTATGCAGCTTAGCAATCTTGATTCGAGTTACGGTTTTTCTTTTAGAATCCTTTGGTTGACGACCTAATTTTCGTTGTAGTTTACCTCTACCTAAAAGGAAGAGGATTGGAGTAATGAATAGTTTTCTTTTAATTTGTCCCCGATCAGGGTTCCGGCTTTAAACCAATTGTTTCTGGTGATTGATAGTAATCCGATCATCTGCCTTGTCTAAATCTCTAGGGACAATTCGCTAATATTTTGAGAAAGTGTATGGAAAAACAGTAGTTGCTGTTGCTCAGAAGTATACTTCTGTTGATTGTTCAACTTGTGGCAATACTGTTAAGAAATTGCTGTCAGTCAGAACTCATATTTGCAGTTATGGTGGGGTATTAGACCGCAATCATAGTGCAGCTTTGAGTATTTTGGGCGTTGTGGCTTGAGGCAAGTAGGAATCAATTTAAATACGGTGGGGTATACCGAAATTAACGCGATCGGACAGAGCGACTTCTACTCGTTGGTGGTGACATCAAGAAAGCAAGTTGACTGATTGAACCAAGAATCAAGAGTGCCTTCAGGCTGGAGAGTGTAAAATATTCTAGTTTATGGTGCGATCGGCTAAATCTCTAAGCTTTCACAGGCGATCGAGACGGGGCTGCCGTCGGTAGATACAAAAAAGCTCCAATAATCCCACCAATGCGGAATTTATACCGATTCTAATTCGTCTTCTAGAGAGCGGGCTAATAACTTTTCCGATAAGTTGGCAGGAGGATAGCCAGGGCCAACATATTTTTCTACCAGCATTAATAACTCGCTTTCGCCAAAAGGTTTGGTGAAGTAGTCAGTAGCTCCCGCCATGCGCGCTTGAACGCGATCGATAAATCCGTCAATGCCTGTTAGCATGACGATCGGCGTGTGCCGGAAAGCGCTAGAACTGCGCAGCATCGCGCAAATTTCGTAGCCGTCGAGTTCGGGCATGGCGATGTCGCACAGAATTAAATCTGGTTTGAGTGAAAAAACCAAACTCAGGGCTTGGAGGGGGCTACTGATGCCAGTAGCTTCGTAACCCTGTTCGTTTAAGATTAACTCGACCGTTTTGCGAATCACATTATCATCGTCAATGCAGACAACTCTCTTAACCTTGGTTTCTGGATACGGCGGCCATTCTTTTCTGTCGTTGGCCACCGCAACAGAAGGCTCGTAAAATACTTGCACCAATCCCTGCTGCACGAAGGGGTAAATCGCCTTAGCGACAGTCAGGACATCTCGGTTCAGGTAACGCGCCATTTGGCGGATAGAAGTGTGGCCGTCGGCCCAGCGTCTGAGAGTATTAAACGTATTGGCAGGGAGCGCGACTCGCAGCTCGGTGGGATCGGAAATTACCGGGCATTGGTTGGGGGACTGAATGTGAGGGTGAAACTGCTTCCACTGCTGCACCTGTTGTACAATCTTCGCCAGCAGTGAGCTAATCTCTAAGCTGGTTAGTTGAGGAGCCAATGCTGACCCCATTTCAAAAGTGAATGAACCCTGATGGAGGCTGAGCAAGTCAAACAGGGTTTCGTGGATCATGCTGTGGATGATGTTCCGCCCTTGGGCTGGGGTAAGGATGTGGTTTTCTAGCAGGGCCCAGAGGTAGCCGTATTCTGGGGCATTGGTAGATGCCATATAGGGAATTTGGATTTTGTCGAGGGCAGTATCTGCTTTGTAGCGACGTAGGTAGTCGCGCAAGCGAAACAAACTGCCCGCACTCTGGGTAGCGTAAATAATCTGACCATTGAAGCAGAAGACATACCAGGATTGTCCTGCAAGGGAGCGCTGGGTAGGTTGAGTACCCGTACTGCCGGTGGAGCTGTAGGCTTCTACGAACAGTTCTCCGGTTCGCTGACCTAACTCAATCAATTGCAGGATGCTGCGGATGTCAATTTCACTCAAATTTCCCTGCATGCAGCTAAAGTGTCCTCTTTAAAACCGTTGGTGTCTGAATCTCGGAAAGACTGTGTGCTGGCGCAAAGATTGACTTGAGTTTTGGTCAATAATTCACGCGCTGATACCTTTGGCACAATTGGCAATTGACGAAAGGGCTTGTGAACTGCAAGCGGCGGGCAAGTCTGCCCCGCTACCAGTCCATAAGCTGAAACCGCGAAATTCGCTGCCTTCTCCAAGTGTAGAGTGTCATCTTGTATTCCAACTGTTCTGTTCTGTAAAACTTACTCAAACCTACTTATTTTGACCAGGCTCGGCGTGAAGGCGCCGGCCTGGTCAAATTGTTAATCGGATTTTTTGACTGCAACAATCCGAATTCGGCGATAATCTGCGCTCCAATTCTCATCGCAGTAAAGCACCGATCGCAAACGTTCTTCAACTGTACGAATTACGTGCGATCGCACATCATCAGACAACCCGGACAAAAACCCACCTGCAAACATTTGAATCCAATTTACCATACCAGCGCTGCCACCTTCTAGGAGAGTCGGTCGATCCTCTCCGAGGGCTGCGCTAACAAACAAAACCGCATAACCCACCTCAAAACCCTGCTTTTCCAGAAGCCCAGCATACTCGCCGATACTCGGAAAATACCAAGGATTAAGCGCTTGGGGTTCCTTGCAGCCAATTTCTGACAAAACACTCAAAATTGCCCGGACGATCGCCCCTACATTTCCCTTACCGCCAAATTCAGCCACAAAACGCCCTCCCGGCTTGAGTGCTTTTGCGACGCAATTAATCGCAGCCTCCGGCTCCTTAATCCAATGCAAAACAGCATTAGAAAAAACAGCATCTAACGGCACTTCCACTTGAAAATCCCTAGCATCCGCCACCGCAAAATTAATCTGAGGATAATTTGCTCTAGCAGTAGAAATCATAGACAAAGATGAATCAATCCCATGCACAAAAGCACCACTTTCAGCAATCTTTGCAGTTAACTGTCCCGTACCGCATCCCAAATCTAGAATTTGTTCTCCCGCCTTCGGAACCAACAACTCCAAAAGCGATTCACCGTACTGCCAAACAAAAGCATGATTTTTCTCGTAAAGAGCTGTACTCCAAGAATCTTGTGACATTTTAACTCCCTCAATTTGTCAATCAGCAGGAATAAAACCAGAGATATTTTGTTACATAATACTTCTCTTATCTTCTCTTCGTGTCCTTTGCGCCTAAGCGCTTCGCGCAGGCTACGCCAACGCGGTTCGTTTAAAAAAGACTCCTTCACACATTCATAGGAGTGACGCATGGGTAGCAAGAAACCCGGTTTCTACTATATTTCTCGATCCAAAATTTATTTCTCGTAGAAACCGGGTTTCTGAGACAGGCGCGCGGTTCGTTATTAAATTATTTCCCCGCAAGTAGACCAATCCCATCCCCATCCATACGACAAAATCTAATATTTTCCAAAATTCACACTCCGTGTTTTTCATAAAAAGCAATTGCTCGCGCATTGTCAGCCTGAACAGTCCATTGAATCCGCCCGCAATTAGTTGATTCAGGAATTTGTGCCAAATGTTTCAACAAAGCTGTACCGACTCCGAGACCGCGCATAGGACAATACTCCGGACAGTCTTTGAGACAGAGGCTGAAACCCTCATTCTACCGCTAGCACTTGACCTCACTGAGAAGGCTGAAACCCGCACTATGCCGCTAGTGACTGAAAACTGTCCGGACTATTGATAGGAGCTTGCACAAATAAATCATTAAGCCACAGACTCGGCTGCGCCAATAAAGTTGAATAGGAGGAATAGAAAAGGGCAAATCCTACTGCTTCTCCTGCAACTTCAGCCAATAATACCCGGGCTAGCGGAGGCTGGCAAAATAAAGTTTGCTGCAATTTCGTGCGCTGTGACTGCTAACAGATTTCCACATTTATCTAACTCGCTTATTTGCGTAATAAAAGCCAGAATTAGTTCTAAATCTGTAAGCTCTGCTTCCCTGATTTTGATATCTAAACTATCCATTGTTTAATTCTCAATCTTACCTATCGTAATCCTTACAGGAGTTGTGGGATGGGCCGTTAGCTGCACCGTTGAAGCTAGAAGCCTGGAAGGTGCAGTTAACGGCAGCAGGACAGTTTTTTTTGAGGAAGCCGGGAAAATTTTGCTGCAAGTCGATTGGGCAATTCAACTTGGCCGACAGACAAGTCGGGGCGAACTCAGCCAACTGACGATCGGCTTTGTGAGTTTTGCAGCAGAAAATAATCTGGTTCCAGCCATTTTGCAGGCGTTTCGCACTCTGGCACCCTAATTGGGCCCAGCCATCCCACGGCAGCGGTGCAGCGGTTTTTGGCAGTCGCCAGACAAATCAGCAGATTTTAGATTGTAGATTGGAGATTGACGGGTAATTTGACAAAGTTATCAAAACTCAAAGATTTTCTGTGCAACAACACCCGTAGAATAATTAATTGATGCTCGGAGTTCGAGCAACTACCGCCGTAAAAGTCGGCAAAATCCGACCCGAATGGCTGACAATATCCCACATAACTATTCAGTACAAGAGAGCAAGGGATGGTATTGGCAACAACAAAAATGGATTCGTCCCAACCGGAATCCGCTTTCGACTTATCTAGTTACTTAGTCGAGCAAAAAAAGGCGATCGAGGTAGCTCTCGACAATGCACTACCGGTCATCTACCCAGACAAAATTTACGAAGCAATGCGCTACTCGCTGCTAGCGGGGGGCAAGCGCCTGCGTCCAATCTTGTGTATAGCTGGCTGCGAGCTCGTCGGCGGTACTGCCGAAATGGCAATTCCGACAGCTTGTGCTTTGGAAATGATCCACACGATGTCGCTGATTCACGACGATTTGCCGGCAATGGACAATGACGACTATCGGCGCGGCAAACTGACAAACCACAAAGTCTACGGCGAGGATATCGCTATTTTGGCTGGAGATGGTTTGTTGACCTATGCTTTTGAATTGATCGCCACTAAAACTGAGAATGTACCCCCTCAGCATGTGTTGCAGACGATCGCCCATTTAGCGCGGGCCTCGGGTGCTGCTGGACTTGTAGGCGGTCAGGTGGTTGACTTGGAATCGGAAGGAAAGACAGATGTTTCTCTGGAAACTTTGAATTACATTCACGCTCACAAAACCGGCGCGCTGTTAGAGGCTTGCGTAGTTTGTGGAGCAATTCTGGGTGGCGCATCGGCTGCGGATTTGCAACGGCTGTCTCGTTTCGCTCAAAATATTGGGCTGGCTTTCCAGATAATTGACGACATTCTGGATATTACGGCTACTCAAGAGGAACTGGGCAAAACTGCTGGCAAAGATGTTCAAGCAGGGAAAGTGACTTATCCTAGTTTGTGGGGAATTGATGAGTCTCGGCGCCAAGCTTCGCAGCTTGTTGCTGATGCTAAGTCTCAACTGGCAGCGTTTGGGAGTAAAGCTCTACCACTGCTGGGAATCGCCGATTTTATTACCAGCCGCAGTAACTAGAAATACTAAACAATATGCAGGAAATTTGCAGCGGCATCTTAAATAATCATGTACTGGTAGTTGCTTTGCTCGCTTGTCTGGCGGCTCAGATCATGAAGTTGCCGATCGAGTTGGTCAAAAATCGCAAGTTTAATCTTCGGTATTTGGTAACAACGGGGGGAATGCCCAGCGCTCACTCGTCTTTTGTAGGCGCTTTGGCTGCTGGAGTGGGACAGACGATGGGATGGGAAAGTCCAGAGTTCGCGATCGCAACGATTTTTGCGATTATTGTGATGTACGACGCTGCTGGTGTTCGCCAAGCAGCAGGCAAGCAAGCTCGCATCCTCAATCAAATTGTTGATGAATTTTTTGAGGCAGATCACAATCTTAACGAAGCTCGCCTGAAAGAGTTGCTGGGACACACTCCTTTTCAAGTGCTTGTCGGTTTGGGGCTGGGAATCGCTATTTCGTGGATCGCAGGGCCTGCATATTAGTCAACAGTCAACAGTTAACTGTTGACTGTTGACTGTTGACTGTTAACTGTTAACTGTTGACTGTTAACTAACTAATGACTAATGACTAATGACTAATGACTGTATTCTGCTTGGAGCAAGTCGTCGTTATCATCGGCGATTGTGGCGACAATAGTAATTACCCGAGAAATTTCTCCGGCTGAGATTTCGGCGATCGTCCGAGTCGATATTACCGCAACTTGAGAGTCAACAATCGCAAAATGAGACTCCAAAGTAGACAACCAATTCATTTCTAAAAGTTTCCGCATTAATTGAGCTTCATTCTTCGCCGGCAACTGAAGTACAAAAGCCCAAACCGTTAAAGTATCATCTTCGGTTTCGCCCGACAGTTGCACGAACACTTCGACACTGCCATATTTAAACTTCCAAAGATGTCCGCCAGCTTCATTTTGACCGACCATCACTTTTTGGTCTACAGCCATGCTGGCGATGACAGTTTCAATTTCTTCTGCATAGGTGACGGCTGTGGCTTTTTCGACCTGGGCATCGGCGATCGCGCTTTCACTTAAGACGCTTTCTGCGGAAACTGTTTGTGGGTTCGGCTCGCTGGTAGTCATGATTATATTTAGACGGAAAACTATTCCACTAATTATTTTACCTCAACTGGTAATATCAATTGCGATTGTTCGCGATCGCGGACAAACGGAGGAGACGGCAATGCCGTTTCCCTACCTCAAAATAATGTTGTAGGGAAACGGCAATGCCGTCTCCTAATTTCTTAGTCTGCGGAGACAGACTTCGTTTCTGTCGCCACGGTTTCAACCGCGGGGTTATCTACTTAGTCGTAGTCGCCACCGGCTTCTTCTGGGTATTATTCATCCCATTCAGGAACATTGGCACAAATTTCTCCACAAATGCCTGCGGGTCTCGGTTCCAGGCACGTTGAGCCACATCGACTCTGGTCATTTGCAAATCCGGGGCCAGCAAAGTTGCTGACAAACGTTCCATCAAGTATTGGGGCCGTTCCCACATGGGCATGGTGTTGGCAATATCCACCAGGCGGGTGACGCGGCGGAGTTCTGCCCCCAGCATGATATCCATTCCTGATTCAAATGCTGCTTGTTCGATCGCCACATACTTGCGCTTAGCCCGATCGACCTTCTGCGCGTGTGCAGGGCTCTTAGCCGCAATTGCACCCAACCAGCGATTCCCCCAGCGGACATGGCCTGCTTCTTCGGGAAAAATCTTTTCGATGGTTTCGCGGATTTTGACGTTTTCGTCAGTTTGCGGAGCCATTTTCAGGGCGTGGATGTGCGCTGAGAAGTATTCGCAGCCGCGCTTTTCGGTGACATTAATCGCCGCTAGGGAAGAAATTACAAAATCTTCGCGGTCTTTGGTGGGGTCTTGTTGTTCGCTGTCATACAACCTTTCAAACTCGTCAATGTAGGATACTCCCGGCGGCTTGCCAATGTCACAGCCAATATCTACCAGCAAATCTGTCAGCCACATCGCGTGTCGCGCTTCGTCGGAAATGTGCCGGGAGAGGTCGCGCACGAGTTCGGCCGGGTTGCCGTCTAGCTGTTCGATCAAGTCGGTGAGGTCTTTGCAACTGCGCTGTTCGCTAAATCGGTAGCGGTTGAGGGTGATCAGGTGAATTTCGCGATCGAGCACCACTTGAGCTAAAATTTGGCGTGCTCCGACTCCATTGCGGAGCTTACGGGGATAAGCAACTGTCATTGTTTTATGTTTTTTTGTAAAGATACTTATACAACTGTAACGCAGTTTCTGGGCTTCCTAATTCACTCGGAAGGCAGAAAGTTGTTGTGTTGGAGGATTGATTCGTGGGGTAAATTGAGTCCTAGACGCACGGGGGGTCAGAAATAATTTTTTCTCTAGTAAAATCAATTAAACTTAACCACATCCTAAAATCAACTTGATACCCCCTACTATAAACAACCAAATCACCCCAAAAAATCCCAAAGTATGAAAATCTAGTGGTAGCTGAAGAAAAGCAAAAATTCCCCCTGTTATGAATCCTACCCAGGACACACTTGCTAACATGGTTGATACTATTAAATAAATTACAACAATCATCCCACCAGTAACTGCGATAAGTAATGAAATTAAAATCGCTGCGATTATCATTTGTATCCCATTGGGATCAGGGCAAAATGAAGCTTGAGCAATCAGCATTTGACCGAGATTTATTGTCAGAAATGAAAGCATAATTTTGGGGGCAATAATTTATAGTGTTGTTTTGTAAAGATACTTATATAACTGTAACACAATTTTGGGCTTCTTAATTCACAAAGCAAGTTAGAAGTTTGTTGTCAATGCCCAATGCCCAATTCCCAATTCCCCTAGACCTTGATATCAAGTCTCAGTCTCATCTGGAACCAGATCGGAAGCCGACTCTTCTTTAAATTTTTGCGCCTCCTCCACTTCCAGTCTAGCCAGCGTACTCGCCACATCCGCCAACTGCAAAGCCAGATTCATCCGACAAATCGGATTTTTTTCCCTCCAGAGATCTTTCGCCAAGAAATGCACTCGATAGCGGAACATTTTAATTGAATTTGGCGGAGTAACATTAACTCTCATGATTACAGCCTCTCTTCTGTGGAAGTTTGAATGCGGAGCAGTACCCGTTCTAGCTCCAGGTAAACAAAGGTCAGCATGATTACTTTATCTTCATTAGTAATTGTAACATCACAACTTGCCGATCGCGGTTCAACCTGTTCGTGCCTGACAACTACAGTATATTTTCCTAAAGGCAGGTCGTCAAAATTCACATCTGCCTCAAACAAGTCAACCGTCTCCTCGGCCAGCACTCGTCCTTCCTGAGTCAGTAAAGTGACGAAGGCAATGCCATCAACTGAGGTCATTGCATTGTTATTTTGATTGCGTACCATCACAAAAATATCGGACATTACTTAGTTAGTGGTTAGTGGTTAGTGGTTAGTGGTTAGTGGTTAGTGGTTAGTGGTTATTGGTTATTGGTTGCGATCGCTGCAAAATCAATTATAATTACTTAAGCGTACTATTTATTTAACGATCCCGATAAGGATATTTAATGGCTGTGAATCAATTTAAGTCTTTGCTAATTTTAACTGCCAGTGCAGCGCTTCTCGGTTTGGAAGTAAACGAGGCGATCGCCAAGGCCTCAAATATATCTGCGAGTCGGTCTGATTCGCAGCTTCACAGCGTGCAGGTAGCAGAAAAGAGCGATCGAAATTTAACCAACTCAAAAGGTACATTAAAAGAAGGAAGTGCCATTTCCATCGACCCCGATGATGTCACTGGCATTCCAAAAGCGGAGGCTAGGCGCCGTTTCATTCTCAATAAAATATATCGAGTTCAGGAAGGCACTACAGCCGACGATTTGTTTATTGTCGATGAGAAAGCTAATAAATGGGCCGTAGAGGATGTCTCGGATGCTACTATGGGCCCGATTACTCACAGTGTCGCCCTAATTGTATCAGGCGATGGTAAAGTCTGGGCATTGATACAGAAGTTCTAATATCTGGGAAATGGGAAATGGGTAATGGGTAAAAGGTAGGTTAACTATGGCTAAAAATTTACTCAATATTGTTATCTATTATTTGTAGGTTGGGTTGAGGTACGAAACCCAACTCTTCATTTTAAATACAGCAGATTGGAGGTTTATAGGTACTATCAATCTTCCCGATTCCCGTAGGGACACGGCATTGCCGTGTCCCTACAAGAGCATTGCTTCATCTCCTTAAAAAACGCGATAAGCTGTTAGTCATTTAAATTTCTTGCCTGAACCCCTTACAGTATGGGGTATAGACCACAAATAATGCAGTTTAAATGTGGAACAGCTTAACTCATCTAACAATCGTAATAAAGAGCAAACTCGTAAGGGTGAGGACGTAACCGCATCGGATTAACTTCGTTATCGAGTTTGTACGAAATCCAATTTTTGATGAAATCTTCGCTAAATACGCCAGTATCAGTCAAGAAAGCGTGGTCTTTTTCCAAAGCTTCCAAAGCACCTTCCAAGGAACCGGGAGTTGAAGGAATCTTGCTCAATTCTTCAGGAGACAAATCGTAGATATCTACGTCCAAAGGTTCGCCCGGATCGATTTGATTCTTGATGCCGTCTATGCCGGCGCACAGCATGGCTGCAAAGGCTAAATAAGGGTTGGAAGTGGCATCGGGACAGCGGAATTCTAAGCGTTTGGCTTTGGGGTTGGTTCCTGACAACGGAATTCGCACTGATGCCGATCGATTTCCTTGAGAGTAAGCTAGGTTTACAGGCGCTTCAAAACCCGGAACTAACCGCTTGTAGGAGTTGGTTGTGGGGTTGGTGAGTGCCAAAAGTGCCGGGGCGTGCTTGAGGATGCCGCCGATGTAATGCAGTCCCATTTGACTGAAACCAGCATATTGATCGCCTGCAAATAGCGGCTGGCCGTCTTTCCAAATCGACTGGTGAACGTGCATCCCGGAACCGTTGTCGTTAAACAGCGGTTTGGGCATGAAAGTGATGCTTTTACCGTATTTTTTGCCGACGTTTTTGATCACATATTTGTAAGTCATCAGATAGTCAGCGGCTTGAACCAAAGTGGCGAAGCGGAAACCGAGTTCGCATTGGCCACCGGTGGCTACTTCGTGGTGGTGCTTTTCGACTGGTACGCCGCATTTTGCCATTGTCAGCAGCATTTCCGTTCTCATGTCTTGAGATGTATCGGTTGGTGCTACTGGGAAATAACCTTCTTTGTAACGCGGTTTGTAGCCGAGGTTGCCGCCTGGTTCTTCTTTGCCGGAATTCCAGCGACCTTCGATCGAGTCTACATAATAGTAGCCGGAATTTTGGGTTTGGTCGAAGCGAACGTCGTCAAAAATGAAGAATTCTGCTTCCGGGCCAAAGAATGCTGTATCGCCGAGGCCGGTGGTATTTAAGTAGTCTATGGCTTTTTGGGCGATCGTGCGGGGACAGCGGCTGTATGGTTCGCCGGTGCGGGGTTCTTTAATGCTGCAAATGAAGCTGATTGTGGGTTCTGCCATAAATGGGTCAATCCAAGCGGTGGTAGGATCGATGACCATTGTCATGTCTGATTCGTTGATGGCTTTCCAGCCGCGAATGCTGGAACCGTCGAAGGGTACGCCGTCTGTGAATGCGGTTTCGTCGATTTGGTCGTGGTACAGGGAAAGGTGTTGCCAGATCCCCGGCATATCGATGAATTTGAGGTCAACGATCAGGATCTTATTTTCTTGTATGTAGTTTAAGGCTTCTTGGGGTGTCTGGAACATGACTTACTCCTGATATTGGTTTAGTCTGGGCGATCGCAGATCAGGCATTTGCCTGTATTGGGGGTTTTCTGCCGGGATTAAGCGATAGTCAGAAAATTCTATCTCAAATCTTAATCAAACGCCGATTTGTAGTAGTCTACAATAGGCGGTCTATCTCAGATAGCAAAGTATTGATAAAGATTTTTGGGAGAGAAACTTATGCGCGATGCAGTGACGAGTCTGATTGAAAATTATGATGTTGCTGGTAGGTATTTAGACCGAGATGGTATCGATCGGTTGAAATCTTATTTTGCAACAGGCACGGCACGGGTACAAGCCGCAGCAGCGATTAACAGCAATGCTGCGACAATTGTCAAGCAAGCTGGTATTCAGCTATTTGCCGATCAGCCGGAACTGATCCGTCCTGGTGGAAATGCCTACACGACTCGTCGTTACGCGGCTTGTTTGCGGGATATGGACTATTACTTGCGCTATGCTACTTACGCCCTGGTGGCGGGAAGTACGGATGTGCTGGACGAGCGCGTGCTGCAAGGTTTGCGGGAAACTTACAATTCTCTGGGTGTACCGATTGGCCCGACGGTGCTGGGGATTAGCATTATGAAGGAGATGGTTAAGGCTCAAGTGGAAGCTGCTGGCTTGTCTGTAGGGTCTTTTTTGGAGCAGCCTTTTGATTACATGATTCGCGAATTGAGCGAACAAGATATTTAAGTCAAGTTGCTGGTTCTTTTGGCTGCAAATTACAATTGTGGCTTGCACGTAGCAGTTGGATCGATCGCTCTTTTTGGCATCCGTGCCTCCAAGCGGTCTTTTTTTCTGGCTTAAAAATCGCCAACATTTCCCCAAACGAGGCATTTGTCGAGGGTATTTTTGGTTTGGTGGTGATCGATTTGGTCGGCGGTTGTCGCTTCTACCTCGCCGTTTGGGTAAACAATGTGGATGATGTCACCGCTGATGAAGGCTAAGGGATTTTCTTGACAAATGCTCGGATTTCTGATCGGAAAGTTAGTTGTTTTCATGCTCGATCGCCTTGATTGTGTTTGTAGCGCATTCCCCTGTATTTACATAATCCGCTACTAGCCAAAGTTTTTGTGTGATTCTACGAATGTTAATCTGTGATAAAACTACACGCTCTTAGCGATCTCAGTCACATAATGCGATGTGGGGGCGATCGCCCTGATTGTGTGGGAAAGCAGGAAAAAGTGGCGGTGGGCGATCTGCCGCGATCGGCCGGGAAACCCCAATAATCGCCAAAAATCCGACTGCGGGTTTTTGCGTAAGTGGTAATCTGGTTACTGTCAACAACCGTGGCGTACCGATTAAAAACCTTGGCTAAACAACGAATAGACACTTTATTGGTAGACCTAGATTTGTGCACTTCCAGACAGCAAGCTCAGGCCTTGATTCGGACTGGGAAAGTCTCGATCAACCAGCAGGTAGTTGACAAACCGGGCACTGAGGTTGACATTGCATCAAAAATTCTGATCAAAGAGCGATCGCGCTACGTTTCCAGAGGCGGCGACAAATTAGCCAAAGCTTTAGAAGTTTTTGCGATTCCCGTTGCAGGCAGAATTTGTCTCGACGGCGGCATTTCCACAGGCGGTTTTACCGACTGTCTGCTACAAGCCGATGCAGCCCTAGTCTACGGCGTAGATGTTGGCTACGGTCAAGCAGATTGGCGCTTGCGCAACGATCCGAGGGTAATTTTGAAAGAACGCACCAATTTGCGCTACATGACGGCTGCTGAGCTTTATGGGGAGTCACCGCGAGCAGATTTGGCGGTAGTAGATGTGTCGTTTATTTCCCTGGATAAGGTTTTACCGGCGCTGTGGGAATTGTTGGCAGCACCCAAGGAAGCGATATTGTTGGTAAAACCGCAGTTTGAAGTAGGACGCGAGAGAGTCGGCAAAAAAGGCGTAGTGCGAGACTCAGCAACTCAAGCGGATGCTATTTTTCAAGTGTGGAAAGCCGCGAGAGCTTTAGGATGGCAGGAATGGGGCTTAACGTGGTCGCCTTTACTTGGCCCTGCTGGAAATATCGAGTATCTTTTATGGTTGGGGATCGATCGCGAACCGGAACCAGACGAAAGTGCGATCGAAGAGGGTGTTGTCAAGGAACGGATCTTAGAAGTCGCGAAAGCGGCCGCGCGGGAACTTGTCAATCGATTGTAGATTGTAGATTTTAGATTTACTTTTCTCATTTCAATCTCATCAATTTTACAAGTCAAATTTGGGACGACAGATCGATCGAAAATTTCAAATTGTTTGGTCAATCAGACTCCTCAACTTTCACAAAAGTGAATAATTCCATGCAGTCATTAAAACAAGTCGGTTCGATTTTTCTCTACGTTCTAGGTAGCATCGGGTATCTAGCGATTGCAGCTACTATTGTCGGCATTTCAATTCTGATCAAATTCGCAGCTTTGCTACTGGCAGACAAAGTATTATACACAATTCTGATTATCGGCGATTTGTTGAGGGGCATCGAAATTATTGAATTGTTAAATATATTGATATTTGCGTTTATCGGTATGGGATTTGGTGTCGCTACAAAACTGTTGATTCCTCAATACGCTCGACAAATTAGTGCTGCTTTGTTGATACCGATAGTTCCCTTGGTTTTCATGAGTACGCCAGCCATCAGATATAATTCTTGGCTGCAAAAAGTAGGTGAATCGGATAATTTATTGCCGCCGGAAACTGCCACATTGACTAACTCGTTTTTGAAGAGAAAGGTAGGAGTGGATGGTTTTATCGGTTATTATGTATATACCGGTCAGTTTCCGGTAATTCCGACAAAACAATCTGAGATGAAAGACCTCGACAGCTTTGAAAAAAAGGTTAATTCCAGATTTGTACAGTTGACAGGTGTTGCTCCGACTATTGTTTCTTGGTCAATGCGGGTGTGTTTTTGGCTGATTAGAATATTTTATTTTTGTATAGCGGTAATTGCGACGATCGCTCATTTTAGGGAAGGTGTGAAAATTGCGGGAAGATAAGACTCGGCGGTTGAAACCGCGACTACACAAACGAAGAAGATAAGACTCGGCGGTTGAAACCGCGACTACACAAACGTAGGCGTTAGCCTTCCCGAAGGGTAGTCTGCCTCCGCAGACTGAAGATAAAAATCAAGAAAATAAGGTAATTTTAATCCTCCGATATTCAACCCGCGCACCATCCGGGTTTTGTTTGTATAAACGCGGTTTCAACCGCCGAGTCTTCTGCAATTTTTATGCCTAAGCAATTAGTTGAGCAATTTTTCTGAAGAATTGAAGAACCGTATAAAGTTCGTTTGTTAAAGGAATCGGTGAAAATATTCTTGATAAGTCATATTGACGTGGATTCTGAAAGTCTAGCTTGACGAATACAATTTCACTACCATTTGTCATTGCAGCAAAACTCGGTCTATCCTGCCGAGGATTGGCTGTCATATATGCTAGTGTTTGGGGAAGTGCAGACATGACTGAAATCGTGGTGCGCTTCGACTCTAAGAGTGTCACCCAAAACTGATTTTGCATCACTAAAACATCAATCCGTCCTTTGAGAGTTTCTATTTCCTCATCCTGCTCATCTAAAACAATTTGTACAGATTTTTCAGCAGTCATTTTAAAAGGTGAATCGTAAAAACCTGCTCTTTCCAATAGAGGCGAACCCATGATTAGGGTGACGGTTCCTTCTGTCAAATTTCCATCATTGAGATGATAGAGATATCGGCGCCGAATTAAATTGAGAGCACTTTTATCAGCTTCTGTAATTTCGGGCAAATCTTCATGCCACTCTGGAAAAAATTCCTCGGATTCAGTGCGCGTAATATTGAATCGAGATTCAACATCTGCTAAAGTTTGGATGATTTCAGTAACGGCTGTTGTTTGTATCATATTTTGAATTCTTGCTGTAAGCGATCGATAATTGTATTACGCTCGATGGTGGCGAGAATTTCTTGAATGACGGTATCTTGTCCCAGCGGGCCCCAGGTGCAGCCTTTTTCTAAATAAACTTGGGCGGCGCGACCGACAGCGTAGGTTCCGTAAGCTGCTAAACTAGCTTGAGTGACAGCGACTCCGGCAAAAGTAGAAAAGCCGATTTGTGGAGCAGCAGCAGCGGCACTTTTGCCAAATCCCAAGAGGAAACTGCTACCTAATTCTCCCAAAAGTACGCCGCCTGCGCTAGAGAAAATAGTCTGCCAAAGTTTGCCGGCTTCGTAACCAGTCATGGGTAAACCGTAAAGTCTGGATAAGGAGCGAATTAAGGCTAAATCTGCGACGGTTGCTCCCATGACATCTAGGAAAGCAATGGGATTTATCCCCACAGCCAAAGCTTTGTATTTGGCAAATTGCCAGATTAAATCGTCGGCTTCTGTTTGCCGCAATTTGAGAACTTGACGAGCAATGTTTGCTTCGGCATCTCTAGCTTCTACTAAAGCATTGAGAGCGAGGAGCGATCGCCCTTCTCTGTTAAGAATTGTCAAAATCTTGTGCTTGAGTT
>PVWI01000004.1 GCA_003003725.1 filamentous cyanobacterium Phorm 6
CAAACTCAACCTTTGTTTTATTAGGCTGATGATTAGAAGGCTTGCACCCTCTTCTTAGATGTCAAATGGGTTCTATATAACGACCTTCGGCACAGATTAAATCACCAGGAAACCCTACTAAGGAAGTGAAGTTAATTTTGCCTTCTTTATGTGCCTGTTGGACTCCCGAAGTTCTCAGGTTTTCTAGGATCACGCTTACAAAGTCGGTTTCTTCCGATTCTGGTTTGCTCTGCGGATCGATGAGGTCGTCATTTTCATCTACTGCCAGCACTCGATGGGGTGAAATACTTTCTACGGTGAAGGGGCCAGCGACCCGCACGGTTTTGGGATCGTCGTAGGGCTTATCGTACAAAAACTCTTGATCCGCCTTGGCTGCGATCGAGGCATCAATTTCTTTTTGTCTGGCGATCCTCTGTTGCCACCAGTCCCCGTGTAGTTGTTGGGCTTTGCTCGACCATGTTGCCTCAACTTCCCTCGGAATTTCCCACTCTTGCCACGTTTTACCTAGTTCCCGATTCAGTTCTGCTCGCAATGGTTCGAGTTTGGCTTGGTAGGTTTCCCAGATGGTATCAATCTCGGTATTATTGGCGATCGACTTCAGGGTGATGTGAGGGACGCGATCGTACACAAAGCCAAGGCGAATATTTCCCTGAGTTGGGTTAGTAGCCGGGAAAGTCCGGTTAATTTTTGCTTCTTTTTGCTGACCTGCGGGGCTATCGGCTAAGAGGTAATAGGGATAACGAGCGCCCATAATTCTGGCTCTAGCTAATGCCAAGGCAACACGAGAAGTGTCGATCGTGATCCAGCGTCTGCCCCATTGTTCGGCAACATAGGCAGTAGAACCGCTCCCGCAAGTTGGGTCAAGGACTAGATCACCGGGGTCAGTTGCCATGAGGATACAGCGCTGAATAACTTTTTCGCTAGTTTGGACAACGTATGACTTATTCGAGGCTCCTTGTGTATCAACCCACATATTTGAGAACTCTTGTGCGGGGTAATCGTTGTACAAGAATAAATATGATAGAGATGTCTTACCAGCAAGGATTCTATTAGCTTTTTTTAGACGTAAAAATCCTTCTTGATTTGTCTTCCAACTTTTCCCAGAGGTTGTTCGGAAAATTTTTCCTTCAAAACTTGCATCAAATACACAAGTTTCAGTTCGTCCTGCTGAAACTAAGTCAAGTCCTCTACAAGCTGACTCATTATTTGATAAAGAAATATCGCCATTTGCCTCTGAATCAGTCATAGGACGAATAAAACCATCAGAACTTCTGACAGCCCTAAATTGTGTTCCATCACCTGATGCACGGTTAAATAATAACTTTCTATATTTAAGTGATGACTTATTTTTTGCGACCCAAATTATATAATCACCTACTGCTGCTAAATATGTAGTGCCGAGGGGTATCTTGGTACGGAATTGAATACTAGCTATGAAATTATCACTCCCAAAAATCTCATCCAAAAGTGACCTGACTAGATGCACATTCTCATCACCAATCTGCACAAAAATTGAGCCACTATCAGTTAACAAATCCCTCGCCACAGTTAACCTATCCCTGAGATAAGTTAAATAAGAATGAATCCCATCCCGCCATGTATCCCGAAATGCCTTAACTTGCTCCGGTTCACGGGTAATCTGATCCAGCTTGCCATCCTTCACATCCCGGCTAGTTGTTGACCATTGAAAATTAGAATTAAACTTAATCCCGTATGGAGGGTCAATGTAAATACATTGCACCTTACCCCTTAAACCCTCACGCTCTGCCAAACTAGCCATCACCTGCAAACTATCACCTAAAATCATCCGATTAGTCCAGTTCGCATCATGTTGATAAAACTCCGTCGCCGTCGCATCCTTCGGCAGTCCATTAAAATCTGCAAATAAATCTAGTTGAGTATCTTGAGTAGCATTCGATCGCTCCTGACTCTGGCGGCGCAAATCCTCAATAATTACCTTCGGGTGTACCTTTTCCTGAATATAAAGCGGTGGAGCCGATACCACCAAATCAGACCAATCCTGCTCATCCTTCCCCCGCCAGACCAACTGCGGATCTAAATCCCGATTCCGGCGTTCATAGGCAATCGCGATCGGGCTTTTATCTTCCTCCGCCATTACCGATTGATGTTCTGCTGTAGGAATATTTTT
The DNA here is from genome assembly GCA_003003725.1 of filamentous cyanobacterium Phorm 6. Taxonomy (GTDB): domain Bacteria; phylum Cyanobacteriota; class Cyanobacteriia; order Cyanobacteriales; family Microcoleaceae; genus Microcoleus. The sequence continues at coordinate 2,150 of PVWI01000004.1, forward strand.
CCGTTTTGCTTCTTCATGCTTAAGTGTTTCGACTTTCTTGGGTTGCTTAGGTTGACGAGGCATAGTAGTTATTTAGAAACTGTGAATAATTTGCGAATAAATGCGGACTAAACTTTTTTGACTAAACCTTGAATTAGCTTGTTAAAATCTGAGTCAATTTCAAAAACCGAAGTAAATTCGGCAAACTCCCAGCGTCCAAACTTTTCTAAGTTATTCACCCCCGGAACCCAATAATTTCGCATGGTACTAGCTTTCTCCTTAGCATCTTCCCCCCGATAACCTTTGATTTCTACAATCAGATTTAGTAAATCCGAGTTACCATCATCAATTTGGACAATAAAATCTGGGATATATTTCCGAGAAGTAGAGCCGTAGAGATAAGGCACATCAAAACCTAAACCTTGATTTTTGACATAGGATCGTACTCTTGGATGAGCTTCGGCAACCCTAGCAAATTCTGCTTCCCAGTCACTATCGCACACCACCCAGTTAACATGACTTTTATTGGGGGCAGTCCGATATAGGGTTTGTTTGGAGGTGTGAAAATTAACATGAATAGTCGAGCCGGTGGGATTGTAAGCATCAAGGATCGCTTTGATGGGGCGATCACCTACCATCGCTTCAGTAATAGCAGCTTTGATCCGATTGCAAGCCATATCTGCTATTTCTTGATAAAGCACCTGAGCCGGGAATGTATTACCCGTACAGCGTAAATTTCCCCCATCCATCCACTGCCGGACAATCCGCTTAAGTTGTCCAAAGAGATACAATTTCGGGTCTTCACCGGGATCTCGATACTTAGTATAGAGCAGATGCTTAGTCAAATTAAACAAAATTGTTGATTGTCGCATTCCGTCTAAGTGGTTAACATTTAGCTCTACACTTTCCCCCACAATGCCCGAATTTTGGGTGATGGAAGGTCCGACTAGGAAGGGTGATAATTCTAATAAAGAATCTGGAGTAAAAACCGCCGTTAGTTTTTCTTCTGGTAATTCCACTCGATAACCCTCCACTCGGGGAAATTTAATTTCTAGGGCATTGCGATCGGGCTTGACTGCCTCAACATGAACGGTTTTTTTCGGTGGTCTAGATTTTGCAATTACAGGCTCTGCCGTAAAATCGAAGGGAATTCCCAACACATCAGCATACTCTACATCAAATAAACCCTCATCATTGAGTTCATAGGAATAACGACGTAAAGCCCGACCGATCACCTGCTCACAAAGTAACTGCGTCCCAAAAGCCCGCACCCCTAGCACATGGGTAACTGTATTTGTATCCCATCCTTCCGTAAGCATGGATACCGATACCACACAGCGGATCGATTCCCCTAGTTTACCTACCTTGCCAACGGTGTTCATCACTTCCCGCAGCAAATCCTGATCCGTGAGTTTTTCCACTTCTGCTGAACCACTGCGCTGTGCCAATTCTCGCCGGAAGCGATCGATCTCCTCGGCAGCTATCTCTCGAAAGTTGGCATCTAGAGCATCGCCAGATTCTAACTGCTCACTATCAATCAGCAAAGTCCGGGATCTGGGTAAGCGATCGCCATAGTCATCATAATTCCGAAATAAAGCTAAACGCCCCGCATTGTAACTACTTCCCCCCTCTCCACTATCACGATGAAACCCAGAGATAAAGTCATAGACCAGCTTAGATGTCGAGGTGTTGTTACAGACCACAATAAACACGGGAGGGACTGTAATCCCGGTTTCTTGCCACTGCTGATAGGTTTTGTCGTAGTGACCATACAAAGCTTCTAGAGCCGTTTGTAATTCCGCAGGTAAACTCAAAGGATCTAAACTGCCCCCAGACCCCCGTCCTTTTTTGGGCATCTTTTGACGAATATGCTTCCAAAGGTTGCGAAGTTTGGGCATATCACCCCCCGGCACATTATCAGAGATGGGAACCCTAGGTAATTTAACAATCCCACATTCGATCGCATCCATCAAAGAAAAATCACTAACTGTCCAATGAAACAAAGTTCCTTCTTTATAACCAGAACCTTGAAGGAAAAAGGGTGTAGCGGAGAGATCGTACACCACATCTACTCCTAGTTTTCGCTTCACTATTTCAATGCCAGAGATCCATTGTTTTGCAGTTTCATTATTTTTCTTCGCCTCCTCCTTCTCCTCCCCCTTGAGATCCTCTACTTCTTCCGTGTCGGGCTTTGTTCGGTAGCAATGATGGGCTTCATCATTAATGACGAGGATATTTTTCATCCCCATTAATTCCGGCATCACTCGCTGGATCATTTGCCCCTCAGTCTCTAATGTTTGCAGGGGTTCTCCTCGACCTTGGACTAACTTTCTAGTCCCTGCCGATATTTCTAAACGCTCTCGTAATTTGAAGGCATGGCGATTAGTGATCACAATTTTTGCTCTAGCAATATCCTTTAACATATCACTGGGGATTAGTTCTCGGTTGCTGTAGTAGTTCTCTGGGTGATTGGGTTGTAATATCTGCAAGCGATCGCGAATGGTAATCCCTGGGGTGATCACCAGAAAACCACGGGTAAATTTCTTACTTTGAGGGTGTCGTACTGCATTAACGGTTTGCCACGCAATCAACATCGCCATCACCGTAGTTTTCCCTGCCCCGGTTGCTAGTTTGAGAGCCACGCGCCATAGTTCGGGGTTTGCATCTAGGTTTGCTTGATTAATGCGATCAAGAAAATTCTGCCCCTGCTTACCGATATTAGGAGCGACTTCTGCCAACCAGATCGCCGTTTCTACTGCTTCGATCTGACAGAAAAAAGGACGGACTCCATTAAATTGATGATGCCGCCAATGTTGTAAAAGTTTTGTAGTTTCTGGAGTTACCCGCCAGTCTTCAGGATTGGGAAGCCGTCGCCATTCACTGACTTTTTCTCGAATACTGTTAATGAATAACGAGGTTTCATAATCCTGTCCATCAGTTGAAATATCTTTCTCTATTAAAAGTTCGAGTTGGACAAACTTACGCTTTTTGGGTTTAGGTATAGGGGTAATGAACTTTGCGGGTCGTCTTGTCGGGATAAGTCGATCTGTTGGTTGACCATCATCAAGTTCCCAATGTTGTGTCGGAATTGTGTAGGGAGAGTTTATGATCGGACTTTCAAAAAATTGCTGAGTCATGCAAAGAACCAAGTTTTTAACTAAAACTAACACTTCCTACAGGACGATCGCCCTTACCAGTCACCAATTAAAGCGAGATCACCCTTAAATATTATAGCAAGTTAAGCCGTTAAGCAAAAACGGAGTTCTGCATTTTTAACCGTTAACATCCTAAAACCACAGTTTTGCGTCGGGAGGTTTGTTAGGGCGTTCATGGCATCCTCTAACCGCACCCAGACTTCAGGAGGCTCGCCCCATTTTAGAAGCTGTCCCAGGAATGACACCAGCACACCACAGGGATTTTAACAGTTCCAATCCGATTATGAGACTTAGGGATGGAACAGCGGTTAGGGCTTGGAAAAACCCCCTCGGTGTTGACCACATTTTTTTAGCCGATCGCGATGGCAAAATGATTTACGGTGGCTTCGTAGGCTGGATTCACAGCGAGGGTTTGAATCAAGCTATTTCGCAGATGAGAAGCAACTTGACTTGACATATCACCCGGACAAGGACGGCGATCGCCTTTGGCTGTCAGGAAACTGAACAAAAATCAACTTAAACCAAGAAAAATCAGAATAAGTCAAGAAAAATCAACCTAAACCAAACTAAAGCGTCGATCGCCCCGTATCGATCGCCCCGTGTCGATCGCTCCGATGCCTTGCGTATCTGGCACGGCTGGCAGGGCTACCAAAATGCACAACAATCTAGCGCGTTGTGGTGGCTGTTGGGGTGGATTGGATGGTTGGCACGGTCGGAGCGCTGCTACGGTTGCCACGACTTGCAAGTTTAGCGCTGTTACCACGGTCGGACTGTTGGCACTGGTACGGTCTAGCGTGGTTGCTACGATCGGAGCGGTGGCGGTCTAGCTTTTTTGCGTCACACTCACGACTGAGAACCTATTGCTTTTTTTAAAACTGGTAGAGGTGGGAGAGGTGGCACACAGAGAGCGGTGAGAGCGGTGAGAGCGCGGGGCGGTAAAGGTTTTAACCTAAAAATTTTTTTAAGGTTATGTTGTGCCATTATGGTTTCTAATTGTTTAAAAACCTCAATCTAATCAGTATATGGAAAACTCAGAAGCTAAGCCTAATCCAGCTATCAAAACAGCAGAAAATACAGTAACTGAACTTTCCATACTTCTAGAAGATGTTAATAACACAACATCTAATCCTTCACCTTTTTTAGAATCAGTAGAAAAAACAGCAGAAAGAGCAACCTCTGAGCTTAATTTAGCTTTAGACACTGCTAACAAGACACCATCTAAATCTTCTGATATTTTAGAAACAGCAGAAAAAACTGCCGAAAAATCAGCATCTGAGCTTTCTCAAGTTTTAGAATCTGCTGACAATACAACATCTAAGTTATAGAGTTTTCACACTCTATATTAGGATATTCTGATTGATTTATCTGTAAGGGTTACACGGCTTAGGCGAGGAAATGTGCCTATCCCCGCCTAGCTTAATTTATAGATGTTTGCAGCTACATCAGGAAACGCCTGTATCTTGATGAATCTGCAACGGTTACTCCGGCGCGGTTCGGGGATTTAATCGGTTTACTCGATCGCCCTTCACTCCGCTCACCGACTGCGGAAATTCTGCTCTCTAGGGGTGAAATGAGCAGTCGTACAGAAACTTACGCTAAGGAAATGATTGTGCCGTTTTGAATATTGCGATCGCCTCTTATAAACCTGTACCAAATAATCTATGCTTATCCAGTAAACCTTTCAGCCTTAACTTAACTTTCTGTACGACTGCTCATTTACCCCCACAACAGAAACATATATGCGGTGAGGGTTTGAAGCTGCTTGGTTTCTTCACGGTAATCTTGGTAAGTTTTTACGTTTGTGATAATGACGCAAAATCCTTACAAATTCATCAATTAAAGATTAAAAAAGCCTAATGCTAGAATATGGGCATCCTATACACAAAAAATCAAATGGACGAAAACCTGTTGAAGCCCGGTGAAAAAACCCCCGTAAGCGGTCAATATGAACTAACTGGTCCGCGTGGGGGCAGTAAAGGACAAGAAATCACTTCTATAGAAGGCAAACCCTTGCCGCCTACTCCAGAAGCGAATCAACGATACAAGTTGGCTGACCCAACTAAACACAAAAACAAGTAAAAACCCTAATTAAGGGCTAAATGCTCATCAGTTAACGGCTGGTGAGCCTTTGTTAATACTTTAAGCTATTAAGCATTTAAACTGGGTATGAGCCAAACGCCAAACGCTTACACTTGAATCAGGACAGCGAATCGGAATAAATGATTTAAATACACAACAGCTTATAGTTTCATTATAATTTAAAAAAATATCCTTTTTATAAAGCGGTATGAAAAACTTAGATTCTGTAATATAATTGTGCAATCTATGCCGTTTCACTCTCATTGAACCGTGCCGCCAATACCAACAATCACCGTCAAATCAGGATACAAGTCGCAATCTATTGATACCAGCATTGAGGCTGACGTGCTGATGTTTCAGCTATTGCGACAGTTAACACCCCAACAAAAAGTACAGCGGACTTGCACTTTCAATCAAGCGGTGCGAAGGTTGGCAATATTAGGAATAGAGAGCCAGTATCCCAATGCTACCAAGGCCAAAGTTCGGCAAGAATTTATTAAAAGGTGCTTGGGTGCTGAATGGATAGAAGTTTTATCAGACAGTAAAGATTGGGGTGAACTCGTGATTGCAGATCCGATCGAATTAGCGCAAAAAATAGCCAGCATCTTGCTACCGCTGAATATTCCCTATGTGGTGGGAGGTTCGGTGGCAAGTTCGCTGTTGGGAGAAAACAGATCTACGCAAGATTTGGACTTAGTGATTGATTTGGAAGCGCGAACAGCACAGAGGTTAATTGATGCCATGTCAGGCGAGTTTTACATCAGCGAATCGGCTGTGAATGAAGCAATTGCTAAGTCAAGAACAGCACCCCGCGAATCATCTTTTAATGTCATCTATTTGCCTTCTATGGAGAAAGCAGATATTTTTGTGATGGGCAGCGATGACCCTTTTTCGGCTTCGGTGATGAGTCGCCGCCAACTTTACCCTGTTAGCGGTTTAACAGAAGAGGGAATCTACATCTACTCGCCCGAAGATATCGTTCTGCAAAAACTCAGTTGGTACAAACTAATTCCTGGCGGTTCTCAAAAACAGTGGAGGGATGTGTTGGGAGTTTTGAAGGTGCAAGGGGAACGACTCGATCGAGCTTACTTAAACCAGTGGGCTCTTACACTCAAACTAACAGATTTGCTCTCTGGAGCGCTGCTTGAATCAGGGCATTAAGAGCAACAGGCAATTGAAGATGAAACAAAACAAACAATAGCTTGCTACTGCCAATAAAATCAAAAAGTGGATTCAAGCCACTCAGGAAGTTGAAAAAGCTCGATTTGCTATACCAATAACCAGACTGACGAGTATCAAAAGTTTATGCACCGATGAAGTTCCTGCCGAAAAGTTTGCTCTCTACATTGCCCAACGGGTGCAGCAGCAGATAAATCAGGCGATTTGTCCCGAACACTTCAGCGGTAAAGAATGGGAACAACAAAAACAATTAGTGGATGAGGCAATCACATTGATGCAAAGTTAGAGTATGCACTACGCTGTTTTGTAGAACCTGATTTTCCATGTTGGGTTTACAAACTAGCTAGAGAATATGTAGAAGGCTATGGATTGCAGTCTAGTTCGGGTATCGTGGCTGAATCCGTACCCATGTTGTTAGAAGTAGCAGAATTTTGGTGTCAGTATTATTTCGATCTGAGTTTGAGCGAGAAATTTCCTGATGGGGGCGATCGCTGCGTTCGACCCAACCCGTGAGAATTTTCAGATGCAGATTGAGGTTTTCTTAAGTGTGGAACCCCTAAGATTGTCAAACTTGCCATTAAACTAAATATCGATCCAGTCACACTTTAGAGCTATTCTATATTTTCCAAGCGTAAGAAATGCAGTCGTTCCGATGCTTCACCAGCTACAATTGTTACTCCATCTGGCCGGGCGGCGCAGCAAAATAAAGCACCATCTCCCATGAAAGTAGCGATCGCCTCCCCACTTTCTCTCATCCCACAGCTTTAGTGTTTGGTCGGACGAGACAGAAATTGCTTTAAGTCCATCCGGCGTGATGGCAACTGCCCAGACATCGCCCGAATGTCTGCCGAGCGTTTTAAGCTCGCTAAGTGCGCGATCGACCCGACGACACCGCTCGGAAGCCGCACTTACTGCATTGCTGCATGGGTTTGGGGGATTTCTTAATGCAGTTGGGAGTCATCAATGTTTAATGAGAAAAAAGGAACGATCGCACACCAATTCGCCCCATGCAGAAACTCGCAGGTTTGGTAGAGAAATTGGAAAGGAACAAGCGCCGTTCACTCGATAAAGCAATGTTGGGAAGGAAACCCCTGTTTCCAACGGTGAATTGTAATGGTGAAGAAGTAAATACTTTCGTCCTTTCTTCAATTCAACTTATGGCAACATCTCGTCGGGTATTGATTTTTGCAGATAGCGATAATACCGTTATTGCAGCTCAAAGCTTTAATAGAAAGTTAGATTGGCTGAAAATCCGCGACTATCTCGCCGACCCCAAAGAAGGCAGAGAAATCATTGAAATGGTCATCTATGTTGGCTTACCTCCAGCGAGAGAAAGATTTGAAGAACAGCGCAAAACTAAAGAGAAGTTTATCTATTGGGCGAGAAGTAACGGGTTTTTAGTCGTTACCAGAGAAGGCAAAGCAAAAGGGGATGAATACGAAAGTAATGTCGATATCGTGATGGCAATGGATGCTGTTGAATTGGCTTTAGAAATACGCCCCGACATTGTTGTCTTAGTGACCGGAGATTCTGACTTTGCCTATCTAGCCGAAAAGCTCCGAAGGCGAGGTATGCGGGTCGAAGTTGCATCCGTCGAACAATCTCTCGGCAATGAACTCAAAAATGCGGCTAATAGCACTGTTGATTTGATTGAAATATTTGATGGTTTTGAACGGCAAAATAACGGTCAAAACCATTATCGAATCGGCAACACCAACCTGTTTGATTGATTCAGTTGTTTAGCCCCAATAAGTGGTGTTTAAAATGAGGGTTGCATTCACAAAAATCAATACAGACCAGCCTAGACAAACAATCAATGGCAAATTGGTAGTAGAAGAAACGAATAGGCTAGAGTACGTTAATTCCCAACTCACAGATTTAAGTCAACAGCTAGAATATTTGGGAACTGAGATAATTGCGGCCGAACAACTAGATAGAAAAGAATACATCAATCAGTTAAAGGCGCTGAAATTGTCAGTACAACGAATGGAACAGGTTTACTGTAAATTGCTGTTCGTAAGTCTTACAAGTGTGGCAGTTTTAACAATTTCATGTCTGTGGATGGGTATAACTCGTCAACCCAACTCTAACAAATCTCAACACAATACCGCCGCCGTTGCTGTTGTTTCACAACGTCATTCCGACACTTGATTGAATTTCCCCGAACTAAAGGAGATATAAATGAGAGCAATTATCAATGGCAAGTTAGTAGACTTGCCCGTCGGTGCAACCGTTGAAGAACTAAGAGCCAGATTACCTGAAATTGGCAACGATGATGTGATGGAAGAAGGCTTTGGAGGAACAAAGCCCTTAAAAGAAACTGATGCTCTCAAAGAAGGCTCCAAAGTTTGGACTGTTCCTAAAATTGTTAAAGGTCAGGAGGATTAATCATGGCGATCGCAATTAGTGCTGGCATATCGGGATTTCATCCAGCAGCGCGAATTATTGCAGAACTCAAAGTATTGGAAAAAGTAGCTAAAAATGCGGTGGTGGGATGCAAAACGATTGGCGGCATTCAATATACAGCAGTTCTAGTAAAAGGAATGCCTTTATCTTCCCAAAAGTTTACGGTATCAAACTCCGATGTACTCTTCTTGTTACCGCCGGAATACCCCAGTCTCCCCCCCATTGGCTGCTACCTAAACTACCCTTGGAATACCGTAGGACAAGGAGACCATCACTTTACCAGACAAAGTTATTACGGCGCGCCTTTTTTAAGCGAAGAAGGATGGTATTGGTACTGCGTGGGATTGGGCGGCGGTTTTAATCGGGAAAGATGGCTTAATTCTTGGCGACCTCACAATAATCCTGAAAACGGACACAATCTCGCTACCCTGTTTGTCACGGTGCGTCACGCTGTCAATAGCGAGGATTAATTATTATTTACTAACGCACTTCCTTCCCGAACAAAAAACATGAACAATTTCCACAAATCTCCAGACTTTTCTCTTCACATTCCTCCCTCAATGTGGAATAGTTTCCGCCAAGCTATGCTGAGCGCGCGAAAAACTAATGAAGAGGTTATCGGTTTTTTATTCTGCCAGCGCCATCAAATATCCAAACGTCAAATCCGGTATTTTCCAAAAGCTTGGGTAGTACCCGCTCCTGATTGCTACGAACATCAATCTGCTTATGGGTTAGCCCTCAAAGAAGAATTTCACCTCTACTTACTGGAAAACTACCTGAGCAAGGGCAGATTAGATGTTGTTCACGTTCACACCCATGCAGGTCAAGAAACCCCTTGTTTTTCTTGTGTGGACGATAAGTACGAGTCAGAATATGCTAGATTTCTCAGCTCTAATTTTCCTGATAAACATCGATTAATTTCCGGTGTATTTGACGAATCAATGCAGCAATCGGAATTCCGCATTTGGCATAAAAAAGGAAATTCCTGTGAGGCTGTTAATTTCTACCCATCCTGGTTTGAAATTGCACAAGAGCAAAACTGTCTACCAGAATCAGATTTGATGTTTGCCCGTCAAAAAGTGTTTGGAGAAGTATTTCAACGGCAGTTGAGCGAACTTACCGTTACGTTAATTGGCTGTGGGGGAATCGGGGCAGTTTTTGCCGAACAGCTAGGTCGTTTGGGTGTCAAAAAATGGCTGTTAGTTGACCCAGACCGCCTAGAAGTCGTTAACCTCAATCGAATGCCGGGAGCAACGCGGCAAATGGCAGACCAACAATGGCACAAGGTCGAATATGTCAAGCAACTGATTAAAAAGATTTACTCCACAGGTTCCTGCGTCAAAACCATACCCAATTCTATTGAACACAAAACCGCCGAACGAGAAATAGCCGCTTCCGATTTAATCGTCGTAGCTACCGACAATCACCGTTCTCGACAAGTTGCTCAAGAATTAGCCCTGAAATATATGCGGCCTCTCGTTTGCCTGGGCACTCACATCGATATCAAACCGGATGGGGTTCCTCGAATGTACTGCCGCGTTACTGTTCCCCCGCTGGGAGGTGGCTGGTGTTTGATGTGCGGCAACATCATCAACTTGCAAAGAGCTGCACTAGAAGCCGCTCCTGTTGAAATTGAAAATCTTGCCTCGCAAGCAGGTTATTTGGAAGGGATTAACGACCCGGCTGTATTTTGGTTGAACAGCATTTGTGCGAGCACGGGAGTTGGGGTTATTCAGGGTATGGTCAGCGGCTTTTTAAACGTCGAAGAGGGGTTAGATTGGATCTATCAATTCCCTCAGTGTCAGTGGCAGCACACTAATACTGACTATTTGAAAACTCCTGATTGTTATTTTTGCAGTTCGGACGATCGTGATTTAGCTTAATCAACACAAAGTCAAGGAAACAACGGAATTATGTTAACAGAATATTCCCCTGATGTAAACAACAGCCGAGATTTTTTATCAACATCCCTTGTTGCAGAATTTCTCAGCATTGAGAACTTTCGCCAAGCTTGGAAAAAAGTAGCAGCCAATCAAGGCGCGGCTGGCATTGATGGAGAAACTATTGATAATTTCCAGCAAAATTTGAATGTCAACCTCTCTCAACTGCGAGAATCTGTTGCTAACAGCACCTATCAAGCCCATCCCTGCAAACAAGTTTTAATCCCTAAAAATCAAGGCAGTTGGCGAGAATTGAAAATCCCAGCAGTCAGAGATAGAATTGTTCAACAAGCTTTATTGAATGTTCTTGCCCCAGTTTGGGAAAGTAAGTTTTCTTGCTGTAGTTTTGCCTATCGTCCTAACCTTTCTTACTTGGATGCTGTAGAAGCCGTGGCTCGCTGGCGAGATTTGGGTTATGGTTGGGTACTGGATGCAGATATCACTCAGTATTTTGATAATATTGACCACCAGCGGTTGCTCAGAGAGATTAGGAAGGAAATCGATAATCCAGGGCTTCTTTGCTTGATTAAATCTTGGATTGCGGTTGGGTTATTGACTCAAGAGGGAGTTGTTAGAACTGAAAAAGGGATTCCTCAAGGAGCTGTAATTTCGCCGCTGCTAGCTAATATTTACCTGGATGAGTTCGACAAGTTTTTTGCCAATTCTGACCTTCAGTTAGTCCGCTATGCCGATGATTTTGTAGTATTGGCTCGCACTAAAGAGCGGATTGTTCGCGCTTGCTCTGATGTGGAACGGCTGCTCAATTCGATCGGGTTAGCGCTGCATCCTGATAAAACTCAAGTTACTAATTTCGATCGGGGGTTCCGATTTTTAGGTCACGGTTTTTTGGAGAGTGCTATCTTTCCTTTGGAATCGCCTAAAGCTCTAGGAAAATCGGGAGCAAAACAGAGTAAAGCTAGTAAAAAAAAAGGCTCGCGCTCCCCACAGAAGGGAAAGAGAAAGTAGAGGTAGTGCCGCTATCCCCTGCAATAGATCCTGTTTGCTTGGCAGATGTTGAATCTGAAAGCGAGCAAAAAGCTTCTAAAAATATTTGGAACCAAGAAATGGCAACTCTTTATTTGATCGAGCAAGGAACAGCAGTTTATAAGGAAAATTTGCGGTTTGTGATTTGGGTGGACGATGAGCCGAGGAAGGAAATTCCGATTCGCGAGGTGGAGCGAATTTTGGTATTTGGCAATATCCAAGTTTCGACTCAGGCTATTCATGCTTGCCTGCAAGAACAAATTTTGATATTGTTTTTGAATTCATCCGGTTACTATAAGGGCCATCTCTGGAATTGGGAATCCAGCCATCAGGGTAATGAATTGATGCAAATTGAGAAGCGTCAAGATGCGACGTTTCAATTTCAAGTCTCTCAAGCTATTGTGCGGGGAAAGCTGCTGAATTCTAAGCAGTTGTTGTTGCGGTTAAATCGCAAGCGAAAAGAAGCGGATGTGGTTAGAGCGATCGCGGGTATTAGTTCTGATATTGAGGCTCTTGCTACCGTTAATAATGTGGATAGTTTGCGAGGTTATGAAGGCATTGGTGCAGCGCGATATTTTCCAGCCTTTGGTAAGCTGCTCGCGAATCCGAGCTTTAATTTTTCGCTGCGAAACCGCCAACCTCCTACCGATCCGGTCAATTCTTTATTGAGTTTTGGCTACACTCTATTATTCAATAATGTGCTGAGTTTGATAGTAGCTGAGGGGCTATCTCCTTATTTTGCTAATTTCCACTATGGAGAAGACAAAAAGCCTTATCTCGCTTTTGACTTAATGGAGGAATTTCGATCGCCGATTGTTGATAGTTTTGTATTGAAACTCATCAATAACTCGATTTTCAAGCTGACTGATTTTGAAAGGGTTGTCAGTACGGGAGGAATTTATTTATGTTCTGGACCGAGGCGTTCGTTTATCGAGCAGTTTGAAAGGCGGATGAACGAACAGATTTCTCATCCCGATTTACAATCTCCGGTTTCTTATCGAGAAGCAATTCAATTGCAGGTGCGCCGCTATAAGCGCAGTTTGGTGCATGGGGTTCCATATCAGCCTTTTCTGAGAACAGTATAGCTGTAGCTGGTTTCATGGTTGTTGTAATGTATGACATTCCTGATGACAAAAGGCGGGTGAAGCTGTCTAATTTTCTGGAGGGCTACGGGCGCAGAATTCAGTGGTCGGTTTTTGAGTGTTTTATCAGCTTGGATGAGATGCGCCAACTGCACCAGAAGGTAAAAAAACTGGTGAAGGCAGAGGAGGATGATGTTCGTTTCTATTGGATACCGACTGAAGCTGCGTCGATGGTGTTAACTATTGGCAGCGAAAAGTCGGAACCGCCTCCAAAGTATTATGTAATCTAGGTTTTAGCCAATATTGATGGGTAGGTTTGGTACGGGTTATCTTCATCGACGCACCTCACCGGGCTTTGTTAGTGAATCGGGGATGAGGTGTGGAGATACGAGATTTCGATTTCGGTTTTTCCGACACAAATCCGTCAAAGCCTTGAAAAGTAAGGTTTTTGATACTTAAAGGGAGTGGCCGTGCGTTCATCGACGCACCTCGCCAAATCTCTGAAACCCTGATTTTTTGGTTGACCTGCGTCGATGCTTTACCCTGATTGGGTTTGAGGCGGGTGATCGGACTGTTTTTGGTGGCGATCGGTGGTATATTTAGGTGGTGCGTCGATTTGACGGCTGAAATCCACTCTGGGTATAGGCTCTGCGGCGAACGCCCTACCGATGGGTTTAAATCGGATTAGTTGGAAACAAATAGAAAATGACCGTATCATCCCCTACTTCCCCTACCGATGGGTTTAAATCGGATTAGTTGGAAACTTAGGGATACTGCAGGAACCTCTCCTTCCTTAAGCCCTACCGATGGGTTTAAATCGGATTAGTTGGAAACGAAAAGCAAGTCATCGCCCTCATCGCCAGAAATAACCCTACCGATGGGTTTAAATCGGATTAGTTGGAAACTAGGGATAAGTAAAAATTGTGCTTACTTTATTACCTAAAGAAGCCCTACCGATGGGTTTAAATCGGATTAGTTGGAAACCTAGAGTTGTCTTCTGGGTTGATCGTTATTTGAAAGCGACCCTACCGATGGGTTTAAATCGGATTAGTTGGAAACACATTGGTCAATTCCATCTTTCAGAGATTGCCTAAGTACCCCTACCGATGGGTTTAAATCGGATTAGTTGGAAACAGAAACAGCTTCTTCTGCTGTGACTAATTTTTTTTTTTCCCTACCGATGGGTTTAAATCGGATTAGTTGGAAACGCCAGTTATCGTATCGTTATTCAAATCGCCCCGAAGCAAACCCTACCGATGGGTTTAAATCGGATTAGTTGGAAACGTTTCCCTAGTTAAATTACCTACCTAGGTTGATTGCCCTACCGATGGGTTTAAATCGGATTAGTTGGAAACTTGGGAAGCCATAACGACATGAAGCTATTTGGAATCCCCCTACCGATGGGTTTAAATCGGATTAGTTGGAAACTGAAATTCTCCAGATTCTGGAGCTGAGTGTTTTGTTTCCCTACCGATGGGTTTAAATCGGATTAGTTGGAAACTTTCTTAGTTCCGTCAGTTTTTGCTGAAGGGCATCATCCCTACCGATGGGTTTAAATCGGATTAGTTGGAAACAAAAATTGTAGCTCTCAGCATTAACTTTTATCCCTACCGATGGGTTTAAATCGGATTAGTTGGAAACGTCGTCGGCATTAGTTAGGATTTTGGCCATGGTGTTTATCCCTACCGATGGGTTTAAATCGGATTAGTTGGAAACAGGGTATCGTTGTCCCCCAATCCGAAGATTTCTTCGGAAAAGAGACCCTACCGATGGGTTTAAATCGGATTAGTTGGAAACGATGTGACTCCGCCGAAGTGGCGGGTGTAGGAGTTGGCCCTACCGATGGGTTTAAATCGGATTAGTTGGAAACACCCATTCCGTACCTCCTACCCAGAACCAACGTCCTGCCCTACCGATGGGTTTAAATCGGATTAGTTGGAAGCCACGAAAAAACCGCTGTTTAAGGCGGTTTTACTTTGAGATAGCGTAATTATCATTAATACCGATCGCCCAAAATTGACGAACTACCAAATCACGATCGCCCATTTCGGCGCAAACGCTCGATCGCCACCAGCAAAGCCGTAGAACCGATGTAGGTAGTGCCAAAACTCCAAGCAAAGCTGATAGTACCCACAAACGCACCGTGTAAAGGAGTGGGCGGTTCTAAAACAAGAGTCGCTTGAGCGGGAGAAGACGGCGAATCGCCCTGCAATCCCTGTGTCCCCAAACTGCTAACATCCGCCGTTGCAAATAGCAATTGCCCCAGCGCCATATAGTACAGCAAACCTTGAGCAACAAAAGCTAAAAAACGACCGCTACGAGACATCCACTGATGACTTCCCGTGAGATGTTTTTTATGGTCTAAATAAGCATCACTGAGAGAAGTACCCTCCAAAATGCCCGAACCCATTAAAGCAACAGCTTCAGTTATCGGAATTTGACTCCCAAACATGGGAATAGCAATACCGGCACCTCCACTGAGCAAATACAGCAACAAATTGCTAGAAATGTAGGTAGAAACTAAACTAGCCACATAAAACGTACCCAATACTGCCACCGCTGCATAATTAAACAAATCCGGCTGATTAACTACAATTTCCCCGCTTCTATCTATTGTCAGTCTTTCATTAGTATTTGCTGTCAAATCATCATTGAGTTCGGCCCACTCCGGTGCTAAAGCCGATTCACTGAATTGTTGTTCTGAATTGCGATTATTCCTGGGCATTGTAGCAGTATTACCGCGATTCCTGTTGTTACCTAAAATTTGTTGGGCATCAGTACCTGGTGTTTGCCGTTGATGGCCGTTGCTTCTGGGACGTTTTCTCTGAAGTTTCATATTTGAAGGAAGAAGGAAGAAGGAAGAGGAAAGAAGGAAGAAGGAAGAGGGGGAGAGTGGGAGAATTACCAATTACCAATTACCAACAGTCAACTGTCTGGTGCGTCGCTATGAGATGGTTTGTGTTTGTTCGGGACGGTTGGCGGCGACGCACCCTACAACTCAACTATTGAGAACCTGCTACAGGACAGAGATGGCGATTCACTAAACTCGGTTTAAGTAGGGTGAGTTTATTAGCATAAATCTGAGGTACATAAATAGAACCAGGCTCAATCCGATCCATCACACCAGCTAAATTCTGAGGTAAGATATTTCCTGACAAAGCTCGATCGATTCCCCGAAAAGGGTGAGCAAAGCCTTGATTTGTCAATCGAGAATTAAAAGGTTGAACTTTTCCCCAGCGTGATTCCCTTTCTTCTAAAACAGGTTGAATGGTAATTCCTTTTTGCCAATTAGCAGCAGGCAATGTCACAAATAATACAACTTTTTGCTGTTGGGCATTGTAGTACAGGCGGTGCATGGGGGAAGCATCCAAACGCCCGGGATGCACCTGCATTACTGTTTGTTTTTCAGCAATTGACCATTTTCCCTGACTATTTTGTCGTACCCAAAAAAAACGGATAGAGGAATCATTGACGGGTAGCAATACCACGGCGCGACCTTGCAAAGAATTATTGAGTCTAGCCACAGGTAAATTTAACTGTAGAGTGCTTGAATTCAGTTGCGGTTGCAGGTTGTCTCCCAAATTGAAGGATTGGCAGCGAGGGGAATTTGCAACGGTTGTTGCTGAACTCGCAGCATAGGAATGTGTCGCTGGTGCTGGGATGAGTGTTTGACAAGCTGTTAACAAGTTGATAAAACAGAGAAGAAATATTGACTGCGGTCTGCCTTTCATCTATTTTTGAGGAAGAGTGGAGTGTCAGGAACTTTCAAAAGCTCGATACAAATTTAATCGCATCTAGGAAAGGGAGATTTCCCAACGAAGAGGGGAAACCTAGTAAGCGTTCTTTGATGCCGATCGAAATTGTTCTGAAACCGCAGTCAAATAACAGAGGGACGCAAACTAATTCATAGCAATTTATTAATGTTACCGAAATTAGGAGACCGCGAGTGCCTTAGTCCCTACAATGTTATTTTGGGTAGCGAAACGGCATTGCCGTCTCCTCTATATTATTCCGGTGTAAGCGGAATTGATATAAATTCTTGCTGTTGACTAATTGTTAAGTTCACCAGTAACTTGGCCAAGGCTTGCACGATCGGGCGACTAGAAGCATCTTCTTCACGACTTAAGTGGTGAACGCTACCTGTCAATATGGGAGATTCGCTAGTAATTGTGTCTGTCGCTCCCTCCCAATCGCTGTAAATAACTGCAATGAAAGGCAGTGGTTTTTTCAATTCTTTTTCACAGAATTCTTGCCAATCAGTGACATCTTGCTCAGTTCTTGCCAGCATCACGGCATGAGTTGCTTCAGACATAATCGTTTTGTTTTCATCGGTGGGAATTTTACCGCCCACGTCAAAAAGCAGCAGAGAATTCTTAACTACAGAGATATCTCTAGCTTTGCCTTGTGCGAATTCTGGTGTAAATCGGGATTTATATTCTGCCTTGAGCTTAGCAGCTAATTCAGGATTGTTGCGAGCAGTTTCACCAAACCAAGAACCATCTCCATCAGGACAACCGGAAATTACATAAAAATCTTTTGGAGCATTTTCGAGCTTCAATATGGCTGTTTTTAAAGCCTCTCGCATTACTGTTTTACCTGTATTGGCAGGTCCGCACAAAACTACTTTAGCCGCAGGCTGCGGAACGCAATCGATATCGATAGTTTCCCCAACTTGAAAATCTTGAGTATGACTGACCGTCACAACATATCGATCGAGTCCTTTATCTCCCTGTTTCGGGTCAAAAACTGCCACACCACCGTAAAGGTGTGCAACTTGATTAGCGATCGTAAAACTGGCTAAAACACTAGCGCGTCCCTTAATTTGTAATATTTGTTTGCCCCCCGGCAATTGTCCAGACTCGATTAAGTTTGCTAATTGCGCCTCCGCATCCCGGACAATTTGGTCGCCGTCTACCTGCACGGCATTATTGATTTTCGCAATCAAAACATCATCTTCCCAATAAATCAAAAAAGAAGGGGAAGCATCAGGAGGAGAAGGAACTTGTTGCACTTCACCTGTAGCAAAGGCAATGCGACTGCCGACAGGATACTCCGCAGCGGTGCTGATAGCGACAACATAAGCATTTAGTCTAGTATCGGAAATTGCGATCGCCCGGTAACGATGAGCTAGGTGGTGGGCGATCGCATAACTCACCAGTAAAGACATGGGCCCGTAAATTTTCAGCAAATCACCGCCTCGAAATTCCCCAGCAGACTCCATCTCCCGCAAGCGCGCTGCGGCATCCCGCACGATTTCGTCGCCGTCGGCGGGAATTGGCGTCCCGTCAGCATTTTTGCCAAAGTCTACTTTGAGGATGTCTCCTTCCAAGTGCATCTGATAAGTTTTCATCGTTGTCATCTCCCTGTATTGACTGTTTCAATTTGCCACAGTTGTGGAAAGGGAGGTTTCCATGTTTGATTAATGTAGAGAAATAACACGGAATTTCGTTCTACATACGCCTCTATGTCTGACACAACCTTCGACTTTTTGCCTACCGTAGAACTGTTACAGTTGCTCGCACGGGGTTCTTTGAGGCAGAATTTGCCCAAAGCTGTGCGGCTGTGGGTGATTTTGCGATCGCACTACGGCGGCGAAACAGATCCGCTAAAGCTACAACTGGGCGAAATCTTCACTTACAGCAACTGGAGTCAAAAATTCTTTACTGAAACCGATCGATATCACAAGAATTACACAATTCCCCCCAATCACGACCCGCAGTGTCCCTGCGCTCAAACTATTTCTCACTGGCTGTTTGATTCTGACTTAGGTGTTGATAAAGAAGAATGGCAGCAATCTTTTCTCAAGCTGTACCCGATGCCCCAACAGGATTTAGAACGCCTGTTGTCTATAGGAATAATTCCTGAAGAAAAGAAAGGTAGCAATCAGAAAAGCCTGCCAGAAGGTCGCTTATTTGCTGTTACCAGTAAAAATCTCCAGTATGACTTTAACGCATTGGTAGAAATGGGTTGGTTGCGAGTGCAAAAAGTACCGCAGGGCAAAAGCACGAGGCTGAAAACTCTATACAGTCTGGTCAAAGAACTTCCCAACTTCGCTATCACCCCAGACAATGTTAGTTCCGATTTAGGAATGGGTGTCAGCAATGTGATTTTGAACGACCTCGCCGATTTCTTTGACGACTTCGGTCGCGAAATCAATGGCGAACAGCGATTTTTTTTAGATATTGAGTATATAGTTCGCCGCCAATTATCGCAGCAAATGAATGGCATTAGAAAGCAATTGAAAGAAATTTGGGGTAAAACTCAAATTTGTCCCATAAAAATCACCTATGCCAGTGCCAGAAATTTTCAAAGACATCAAGACGAAGGAGAACAATACATTGTCTATCCAGTCTGCATTTACTACTCTCACCGCGCTCCTTACTTATTCGCCTTCGGTCAAAATCCCAGAGATGAGTCAAAAATTGATTGGTACGATTATCGGCTCGATCGAATTCAAGGCTTGCAAAAGTTAAAGTGGGATGAAGTCAATATTACAAACTTTTCCCCGGAAATCTGTCAGTCAAAAACGCCGCAACTTATAGAAAGCTTAAGAGCTCAAGCTTGGGGATTTGATTTCTACAAGCCGCACGAAGTTCTGCTGCTCAGATTCGATCGCTATTTTCACTCGCGCTACATAGAAGGAACGGAAAGAGAGGAAATATTTAAACAAATTCCTTACAAACAAGCACAAACTCTCATCAATAATAGCAATAGCCAAGCTGAGGAAAAACAAGTAATTTTAGCGGCTTTTCAGGCTCGTTCCCAGTCAGATATTTACTGTCGAGTTAATTACCGTGTCGGGGATTACAATGCAATCATGCGTTTGAGAGCTTGGGGCCCTGAAGTAGAAGTATTCCTGCCGGGGCATTTGCGAAAAATCATGGCTGACGATATCGAAACAACTCGAAGTTTCTACCGCAAATAACTTGAATGCACATCTATCACATCAAATCAAAATGACTGAAAAATCAAAACTTTCAACGCGCTTTGAACAAGCTTTAGTCTACGCAACTCAAGTTCACGCCACCCAAGTCAGAAAAGGGGGCGACATTCCCTACGTGAGTCACCTATTGAGCGTCGCAGCCTTAGTATTGGAAGATGGCGGCGATGAAGATGAAGCAATTGCCGGACTTTTACACGATGCTGTAGAAGATGGAGGAAGCGCCGAAATTCGGGAAGCTATTCTGGTACAATTTGGAGAACGAGTGGCTACTATTGTTGATGCTTGCACAGAATCTTGTACAATACCAAAACCGCCTTGGCGCGATCGCAAGTTACGATATATTGAGCAAATGCGTCACGCTTCCCCGTCGGTGCTGCGGGTGTCGATGGCGGACAAACTGCACAATGCGCGATCGATTTTAGCCGATCGCGATCGAGAAGGCGAAGCAGTTTGGGATAAATTTAAGGGTGGAAAAGCAGGCACGTTGTGGTTTTACCGCAGTTTGCTGGAAATTTATCAACAGGGAGGTTCTAATTTCTTGGTGTCGGAAATTGAGCGAATTGTCGATCGATTGGAAAACTGAAAATAGTGATTATTCAGCTTAGATAGTTTTTGGGAAGACCCCCTTTCCAGGTAAATGCCAGAATTCGGACAGATAAATAAATAAGGGCTTCGATAACAATGCCTAACCTAGTTCGTTCGAGTTTACACTATCCTGTCACCGTAATCAAAACAATAAAAGAGACAGTGGCGATCGTACTTGCTAATCCGAGAGAAATTGCGATTGAAACTTCTTGGACAGCGATGGCGGGTTTTCTGGCAGGAATTGCTCCTTTAGTGTTCCCTAATTACAATTTAATTATTTTTAGCGTGGTGATAGCTATTTTTTTGATAGGAATAGCTGTGGAAGCCAGGAAGTACAAAATCTACACCGAAGATGCCCTACCCATTCCGGTAGTCATCAACATTGCTAATCCAGCCAATTCCCTCGATGCCCTCAATTCTCTCTTTAACCTGATTCAATCGCAGACTCAGTATCGCAATTATCGCCAAAATATCGATAAATACTTGAGCATTACCGAAAGCGATCTAGTATATAAATATGACGGAGATATTTTCGATACCGATCGGCTCAAAGATTTCTTGAAAATTACCAAGCACGACTTGGAACGACTCAAACGCAAAACACCGCAAAATTCTATTTTCTACTTAGTTTATATTGGACCAATTAGTACCTCTTTTTTGATTGGTTCAATGCTTGCTAGAGAAGGGATGCAGCTATTTCAAAGAACTCAGGATAACAACAGCTATAAGTGTGTGATGGAGGTCAAGGATCGGGAATTAAAAGAAGATACGCCGGATTTTGACAAATTTGATGTTACTTACCAGTGCAGCGAACCGCCCCAGAAACGAGTAACAATTGCGATCGATGCAGCCGCACATAAAGTAAAACTCAGCGACCCTAATATTACCAGTTATGGAGACTTGATTATTTTGCAAAACAAAACAGGCAATACGATCGGCTACGAAGAAGATTGGACTCAATACTGCCGAGAAATCTTCAAAGTGTTGAATCAAGCCCAGCAACAGTACAAGGAAATTAAGTTAGTTTATTCGATGCCAGTAAGTTTGGCGATTGCGGTGGGGATGACGACTCAACATTTTTGGAGTATTCTGTTGACGAATTACGATGGCAAAACGGGAGGCTACCAAGATTTAATTAAAATGAATGAAGTTATTTATCGCGATTAAGCCAGGAGAAATATTAAGATGAATCCAAAATGTTACACTGCCATTACCTTTGCTCCGGTTCAAGGTTTTATCGAGAAATCTCGCAAACTTCGAGATTTGTACGGGAGTTCTTTCCTGATATCTTATCTAGCAGAAGCCATTTGCAAGGCTGCCAAAAAACATCAGTGTGAAGTTATATCACCCGCCTTGATTAACGTCACTCAAGGAACGCCGAATCAAATCATTTTGTCGGGGGGATTTTTCCCAAAAGAATGTGCTAAGTTTGCCTTGGATGAAGCGTGGCAAGTCGTCAGCGAAAGCTGTCGTAAGTGGATTGAAAAGAACATCACAGATTGCGGCCAATATTATTGGCATCGAAATTGGCAATCTTGGGGGAAGTATGCGTGGGAGTTTTTCTGGGGAAGCGGTGAGACTATTGGTGCCGCAAGGGAAGCTGTTAACGAAGCCAAGCGATCGCGCGATTGGACTGGTATCAACTGGACTGGGGAAAGTTCGACCCTATCTGGTGCCGATGGTGTAGCCTGGCCGGGAATGGGAATCGGTAATCCACAAAAGACAAACCGCCACAAACAAAGGCAAGAAATTGCTGATTTTTATCAAAAGCTTAGTCACAAATTAGGTAAAGCATTTATAGAAACAGCAAAACTATCTGATGAATCAGCCGAAAAGATCGAGGAATCAGGCAAAACATTTATCGAAACAGCAGAACTCAAAATAGATGAGGATAAATTAGCCAAAAAGATTCAGGAAGATGGTGAGGCATTTGTCGATCCAGACGAAGAGTTAAGTATTCCTGAATTAATCAAGCGACTGATTACTCATCTGGCAATTGCTAAGCTAATTGTTAATCCTCTTCAAGAAAAAGTAGATCCAAAAGTTCCCAATCTGCTGAAGAAACTTGAGAAGGAATTGAATCCTAAAAGTTTTACCGATATCAGTCGTTTAAAAAGCAAAAATAGTAAGCCAGAAGAAGAATACTGTACTGGTTGGTTTCAGGGAGATGGCGATCGTATGGGCGATTTGCTAAAAAGATTATCACAAAACCCCATAACCGAACCTGACGAACTCAAAAAATTCAGTAAAGCAATGATGGATTGGGGCGAGAAGGAATTCAAGCCTCAGATCGCAAAAGCCGAAGGCCGTACTGTGTACGCTGGCGGTGATGACTTCATGGGCATTTTTTACCGCTTACCTGACAAAACAAAAACATCACCCACTCCAAAATTTATCCCCTTAACAGGACAAGAATGCGTCAACTGGTTTGCGTCCGAATTTCCCAGTGTTTGGAAAGAACACAAGCAGGAAATCAGTGTTAGTGTCGGCTTTGTCTGGACAGCCCCGAACGTCCCGCAGCGCGATGTCTTGCAGCATTGTCGCGCTGCCGAAAAATCAGCAAAAGATAGTGGCAAAGACCGCATGGCTATCCGCATTTTGTTTAATGGCGGCACTCATATCGAATGGGTTTGTCCTTGGTGGTGTTTGCCAGTTTTGCAACACTATCGCGATCGAGACGGTGACACTTTAGAATCCCTAAGCCCCCCAGCCGAAGGAAAGAAAACCAAACCGAATTGGACTCACATTTACAATGATGTCGCCACCTTAGAATCGCGACACGCTTTTAAAGGTAATACTAAAATGGCTGAAGAACTCTTTAAAATCTACTTTCCTGAATGCAAGGATTGGATTAATCGAGATAATTGGTGGGTAGATTGCTATAAAGACGGATTGAGAACCGGGATTTTAGGTCATGAAAGAAAGGAGTTTAAAGAAGATGAAGTAGAGCTTTTTGAGAAATTTCAAAAAAATGAAATAGAACTTTTTAACGAGTGGTTTATTAACTTAGCCAAGGTAGGATTTCACTTATGTCCATAAACTCAAACTCTTCCGCAACTATAACTGAATCTCCTTCCCCGTGTGAAACTAAATCGAAAACGCCGCCGCCGTCTTTTGCCCACTTAGTTACTATCGAACCCTTGGGTTTACTTTATGGGAGTGCGGGTCGTTTTCTTTCCCCAGAAAATTTAGTTGGGCGATCGGGTTCCAGCTTTCCACCCAGCGCAGCAACGTTATCGGGTATATTTGCCGCCGAATTGGGAGGCGACAATATCAAAAACTTGCAATTAGCAGGACCATTTTGGGGTAAAGTCGATGAATTGCCAGATTTTTACGTTCCCACACCTCTCAACTACCTGATTGAGAAAGGTACAAGTAAAATTAAACATAAACTTAGCTGGAATGCAGTCGAAAAACAATGGCTGCCAAACGTTAACGAAAAGTTTGAAAAAGGTGGCTGGGTTAAAGTTCATGATTGGGGAAAAGATTGGAAAATTTGGGAAATTTCGACAAAAGTCCCTTGGAAAACTGTGTCGCACTTGCACCCGCGTTTAGAAGAAAATCAGCGACGAGTTCAAGTTGAAGAAAACCGAGAACAAGGTAGTTTGTTTTTGGAGAATGGAGTGCAACTCGATCCTGATTACTGCTTGGTTTATCTATCGAATACCGAAATTAAGCCAGGTTGGTATCGGTTTGGAGGTGAGGGGCATTTAGTGAATATTGAATGTCAACCTATTTCTGGTGAACTTAAGCATTTGCTTTCCAAACCAGTGGGAAAAGCCTTTGCGCTGATTACTCCTGCGGTTTGGGGTTCTAATCGACACTCCTACAGGAAACCAATGGTGCAGAAAAAGGAGGATAGAAAAAGCGATGGGTTTGAAGCTTGGGAGTGCGATACTTTGCTCACGGAGCGTCCTTTTCCTTTCCGATATCGCTTGGGAAATCGGAAAGATGAGGAAACTAACGAGAAGGTCAATAGCAAGGAAAAATTGCTTTCTCGCGGGCGTTATGCCGTGCCTGCTGGCAGTGTTTACGTGTTAGAGAAACCTCTCGAATCTTCTTGGCAAGAGTGGGATGAAAAATGGTTTCCTACAGAAGGTGTTTCTTTTAAACGTTGGGGTTGCGGGCTAGCGTTACCTTTGCCAAGCGCGATCGCTCAAAATTCCGAACAAGAAACTGCTAATATTTCTGAAACTTTACCAATTGGAGGCAATTAAATGTATCGCAAAGCTTACGGAATTATTGAAACTTTAGCACCGCTTCATGTGGGTGCGACGGCGGGGGAAGAAACGGGAAATCTGAATTTGATTTTTCGGGATCAGTTTACTCAGACTGGAATTATTCCCGGTAGTTCGATTCGGGGGCGGTTTCGGGCTGATATGCGATCGCAAAAGGTCAAGCTAAAAGAGGATTTGAAAGATGGAAAAATCCTAGAACTTCCTAAAGGAGTGGATGAAAACATCTGGTATGGTCATGAAGCAATTCAAGGAGAAAAAGATGGCGGCACAACGGAAGCATCAGTTAAGTTTGAGTATGCGTCTTTGGTGTGGTTGCCTATATTTTGTCCCGGTCAACCGATTGTTTGGGTAAGTTGTCCTGCTTTGTTAAAACGCTACGAAAAAATCGCCAAAACTGGTGCAGAAATACCCAAAAGTTACACGGCAGATCCAGGATTGCAAGCGCGAGTTATCCCCAACACAACTGAGAAAATTTTATTCTTTAATTTGGGGTTTATGGGAATAGAACATCACAAAAGTTTAGCGGATTGGATTCCAGAGGGTACTGATTTGGACGCGAAGCAATTAGTGGTGGTTGATGATAATGATATTGCCATGCTGCACGAAATGGCTTTGTATCGCCAAAGTCGGATTAAGATGCTGGATGATATGAAAAAAGTAGATACAAAAACAGGGGCTTTTTTCAATGTAGAAGCCTTACCAGTTGGCAGTGTTTTAGTGTTTCCCTTAGCATCAAAACAGCTTGGTTGGCGGCCTTTTCGTGAACCACAAATAAATCAATCTTATTCCCAAGAACTCTATTTTGGGGGATTGGAGTCGATCGGGTTTGGGCGCTGCAATGTGACTCTGAAAGGAGAAGCACTCGATAAACTTGATAAAAATGAAGCAACAACACAACAAGAGGTTAACAGCTAATGGCTTGGAAATATTACAGTTTAGAGCAGAATGGTTTAGAGCAGAACGAGCTGCGGTTGCACAACTTAGATCAAATAGCACAAAAGTTGGTTTTGGGTGCCAAAGAACGAGTGGTTTTAGATCGCAACGGGGAGGTAGTTTTAGATCAAAATCGACGGTCTAAAAATGCACTCAATCAATCGTTTAAAATGCGAGAAGCGGTTGCTTATGGGTTAGAGCGTTTTTGGGGGGAACATCTGCGGTTGAAAGATAAGTCAAAAGACTCAGGTGATGAGTTTGACAGGAAATCTCAATATTGGAAAGAGACCTGGGATGATTTAGTGACTGTCATGAAGCTAACTGGTGTCACGATTCCAAACAATCAGGTCAATCTTAGCAGACCGGATACTGTGAAGGCAATGGCGCAGGAATTATGGAAGTTGGATGTTAAAGACCAGCGCATTATATTGGCTGTATTGACTCAGTTGTGCGATTGCATTGTTTGGTGGACTCAGCGCTATAAAGGGCCTGGTGATTTGACAGTTGATGATGAATAATTAGGAGATTTAATGATGGTAAGTATTCCTGATGCAGCTAATTTAGTGCCGTTGATGTTTCAGGCACAGGCCAAAGGCCGATCGCAACTTCAGTATGCAGCCGTGAATGATGCCCAAAAGTGTGTCTCTGAGTGGACAAATCAAACTTATTCTAAGGCTCCCTATTTGGGTGAAAGTGACTCAAATAAAACAAAAACGTATCAAATACAGTGGCGATTTGTTACGAATGGTGGTCAATTTGATGGGATAATTTTTCCGGCTCTGGGTGCTTTTGGTTTGCCATTTTATCCTGGTAGCAGTATGAAAGGTGCTTTTTGTCAAGCTTGTACTGAGGATCAAAAGCAGCGTTATCGGCTCACAAAAGATTTGGATGAACCGAGTTTTTTACGGTTTCATGGTGGCTATCCAGTAAATGATTGGACACAAAAGTTAGTAGAT
Organism: filamentous cyanobacterium Phorm 6; assembly: GCA_003003725.1. Lineage (GTDB taxonomy): Bacteria > Cyanobacteriota > Cyanobacteriia > Cyanobacteriales > Microcoleaceae > Microcoleus. The sequence goes on from PVWI01000004.1 coordinate 28,609, forward strand.
ATTGTTCACCCGCAGCAAGATTTTCAAGTCAAAAACGATGCTAAACACGGTGCTTATGCTTTGGTTTCCCTGTACAAACCCAAGATAAACTTTGGGATTTCTAGCCAGTTAGCAAACACAAATTGGAAAGAAGTTTGGGAAATTTGGGAGAAGGCATTAGGCACTGGCATTGGTTGTCGCGTCAGTAGCGGCTACGGTCAGACAAACAAGATTACTGGTGATGTTCTTTATGAGGTAAAATTGCAGGGACAGGGAGCTGCTTCTAAACTTCTTGATGATGGGTTGGAATTCCGACACAATATTTTCAGAGCAGGGCTGCGGGGTCACGCTTTACGAATTTTTGGTGGTTTAAATCAAGCTAAAGCTGAAGATGTCGTAGATGAGTTGTTTGGTGGGATTCGTTCAGGTAATGAGAAGGTGGGATTGCTGGGGATGGCGTTTGTTCCAGATTATCCCGACTGGCGATCGGCCGATCCCAAAGATCCTGAAGAGGCTTATGATGTAACAGGTAAATTAATCTGGAGATTGTCAGGTAAACTGGAAAAATCCGAAGACCGTGACAGTCTTGCAGAACTGGTAAAAAAGTTAACTCAGTTTGCGATGCTTCTTGGTGGATTTGGCAAATCTTGGCGTCGTGCTGACCACCGAATCTTTTATCCAACATACACTAAACATTTGATTGGCTGTCACTGGGAATGGATGAAAGATAGTGATAATGAAGTTCGTGATTTGAAAGATGTAGATAAATTGATTAACCAAGTCCAAGAAGCAGCTAAGCAATGGATGAATAAAAGGGGGTTTGAGGTTAACCAACTTCCAGCGAGTCAGCCTGCACCCACACATGCACCTGCACCTGTTCAGAATGACTCCAGAACTCCCAATCTGAAAAGGCCAGTACATCGGCCTGTGATACAGCAAGCTAAAGCTGCTGAGACAGAAGTATGGCGCGAAGCGTGGAGGAACGATAATGTGCAAGTTTGGGGTCGGATTGCTGAAAATTCTCTGAAGTCTTTAGTAATTCCCTGGCTGCATTCTTCCGAAACCTCAAGTAATAGGACACAGGAAAGAGGAAATTATCATCAAAATCCGCCTAAAAAATCTTTAAATCAAAGCAACAATTTGGCATTTCAAAGAACACCAAATTCAGAAAATAAAAATGCTAGACCAGTTATATACCGCACATCTGTTACGGGTAGGGTGAAGGATGAAAAGAAATCAAACGAGCCGACACAAATCGGTCGGCTTTGGCATAGGATGTATCCTGTAGGAAACTTGATAAAAGATGTTCATAATGCGAGCAAGACGAAGGGGAAACCAGTACCTTGTTTGGAATTGCTAACAATTTTTCCTGATAGTTCGGATGAGTTTAAGAATTTCTTGACGTTTCTCAAGTCTGAACCGGGAGGGTTTAAGAGACTTTGGCCGCAGTGATGCCAAGTTCGACTAAATGGAGTGCATCTGCTTAAAATCCCTGAAAGCCTTGTGGTATAATAGTTCGCAACGATATATAGGGCTTACAAGCTTTGTCGATGCAGCTATTTTGGCTTAATTGCTCTGTTAGGTTAGAAGGTGCGTCGATAGGAGAAGAGATTGCTTTCTTGGTTTGATGAATAGATTGAAAGTATTGTGATATATAGGTTTCAGGGGATATGAGGGGTTGTGAATGGTTTATCGACACACCTCGGTAAATCTCTGAAACCCTGATTTTTGGGTTGATGTGCGTCGATGCTTTGCGGGGTATGGGTTTGAGGCTGGTGATTTTGGAATTTTTGGTATGGATCTGTGGTACATTTTAGAGGTGCGTCGATTTGACGGCTGAAATCCACTCTGGGTATAGGCTCTGCGGCGAACTCCCTACCGATGGGTTTAAATCGGATTAGTTGGAAACGTGGCAATGGGTTTGGACAACCCATCTTTTTGACCCTACCGATGGGTTTAAATCGGATTAGTTGGAAACTTTAATTGTATCGTTCCGTCTGGGCGACGTATCACTTCCCCTACCGATGGGTTTAAATCGGATTAGTTGGAAACGTGATCGTATCGTCTCCAGTCAATCCGAATATTTCTTCGCCCTACCGATGGGTTTAAATCGGATTAGTTGGAAACGCTAAATTCAGAGTAAAGAAAATGCCAACATGTACCCTACCGATGGGTTTAAATCGGATTAGTTGGAAACCCTTATAGGGTGCAACCATCGTTTTGGAAATGGGATTCCCTACCGATGGGTTTAAATCGGATTAGTTGGAAACCCTTTTGCTATCAAATCCTGATGAGTTGGCGGTTGAAAATACCCTACCGATGGGTTTAAATCGGATTAGTTGGAAACGTTTCATAACAGTTTGCACAGGTATTGCCGTTTTTTCCCTACCGATGGGTTTAAATCGGATTAGTTGGAAACCTGCTTCTCATCGCATGGTTTTAGATCTGGGGCTGATCCCTACCGATGGGTTTAAATCGGATTAGTTGGAAACATTTCTGTCTGTCTCTCCATTTCTTTGATGTTTGCTTCCCCTACCGATGGGTTTAAATCGGATTAGTTGGAAACATTTTCCATCCGGGGACACCGGGAGTTCCAATAGACCCTACCGATGGGTTTAAATCGGATTAGTTGGAAACAGGGTTAGGCCTACGCTCCCTTTCGGGAGTTTCTGTATCCCTACCGATGGGTTTAAATCGGATTAGTTGGAAACGTTTAGGTTGTCCACTCGGTCGTGGAGCAGTTAGTGGGGCCCTACCGATGGGTTTAAATCGGATTAGTTGGAAACCATTCATGAGAAAAAAACTCCAAATTAACGATGATCCCCTACCGATGGGTTTAAATCGGATTAGTTGGAAACCAAAGATCGAATCGTTGCCGAGATCGCCTCGGACAAGGTCACCCTACCGATGGGTTTAAATCGGATTAGTTGGAAACAGCAATGTAGAAATATTCGTAGGAACTTCTTGACAATCAGCCCTACCGATTGGGTTAAATCGGATTAGTTGGAAACTCAGGTAGGTCTACAGCTTCCGAGAAACTAGGTTGATTCCCTACCGATTGGGTTAAATCGGATTAGTTGGAAACTCTGATACCTGCCCTTAAATTCTTGAGGTGTATAAAATGCCCTACCGATTGGGTTAAATCGGATTAGTTGGAAACTTCTGGAATGCTTGGAGTGGAGCGAAAACCTCTGTCCCTACCGATTGGGTTAAATCGGATTAGTTGGAAACTCTTCGTAAATTTTCTGAAGCGAATTGGCGCTTAAACCCTACCGATTGGGTTAAATCGGATTAGTTGGAAACCATCGGTTTCCCAGCAATGAGAAGCAAGTTCCGTTGCCCTACCGATTGGGTTAAATCGGATTAGTTGGAAACGTTCGCCTGCTTCACTTGCATATTCCGAATCCACCCTACCCTACCGATTGGGTTAAATCGGATTAGTTGGAAACAAATTGGCACTGAATTATGTAGAATAGCAATTTCCCCCTACCGATTGGGTTAAATCGGATTAGTTGGAAACGAAAGGGGTGACGAGGATAGCCAATGTAGACCCTACCGATTGGGTTAAATCGGATTAGTTGGAAACCGTCGAGTGTGTCGTTGCCGAACAACCCGTTGTAGTCCCTACCGATTGGGTTAAATCGGATTAGTTGGAAACCCGTTATACTCTGGAAACTGATCAAACCACGATACCCTACCGATCGACGTAAATCGGATTAGTTGGAAACACAAAGCCTGTAGCCATTAGGTAGGACTTGAATCGTCAACCCTACCGATCGGCTTAAATCAGATTTGTGGAAAACATCAAGAATTTATTAGACAAGTCAAGTCTAAATATGCCCTACCGATTGGGTTAAATCGGATTAGTTGGAAACATCGGTACACCAAGCATTTTACTCAGCGCAGGCAGTGCAGCGGAACCCTACCGATCGGCTTAAATCAGATTAGTTGGAAACATCACGATCGGCAAAGCTCCAATAATTGAAACTATGCAACCCTACCGATCGAGTTTAAATCGAATTAGTTGGAAACATTTTCTGAAGAGGTCTCAATTTTGGATATAGCCCCAAAAAGGGCTGCTGTGAATTAGGCTCGTCAATTGGTGTAATTACACGCTTGAATCGGCGAGTCGCAAATCCAGGAAGTACACAAACTCTATCTCTGTTACTCCCGACTCACAAATTTAGGACTTACCAGAAAACCTGATTGTTCAGCCAAGGTTAATACAAAACTTAGAGTTTGTGTGCTTATTTTCTGCCAACTTTAATAAAAATCTTCAGCGCTATGCTATTTGCGATCGCACAATGCTGTAGAATAGCTATATTCTCACAATAGTTGAGATTATGCGTGAACTTGCTAAAAATTACAGTAAATGACTGCAAATAAAATTACACTTTCCCAACTAGAAAACTTTTTAATGGGTGCTGCGGATATTCTGCGCGGCAAAATGGATGCTTCAGAGTTCAAGGAATTTATCTTTGGAATGCTATTTATCAAACGCTTGTCGGATGAATTCGATCGCAAGCGCAACGAAGTTAAGAAAATCTATGCCCATATTGATGACCCAATTTTGTTAGCGGAACTGCTGGAAGATAAAACTTCCTATGGCGAGACATTTTTTGTGCCGCCACGCGCCCGTTGGCACGAAGCTTGGTTAGATGAAGATGGTAATCAAGTGCCGCCACTGAAGCATCTCAAGCAAGATATTGGCAATATGCTGAATAAGGCGATCGCCTCGGTAGAAGATGCTAATGATGCGTTGGCGGGAGTGCTGAAAAACAATATTGAGTTTAATGCCACTAAGGGCAAAACTAAGATTGCCGATCAGAAATGGAAAGATTTGCTAGATCATTTTAACCAGCCTAATTTTGTATTGGTTAACGATAACTTTGAGTTTCCCGATTTGCTAGGGGCAGCCTATGAGTATCTGATTAAATATTTTGCCGATAGTGCGGGTAAAAAAGGGGGGGAGTTTTATACTCCGTCTGAGGTGGTGCGTTTGTTGGTGCAATTGTTGAAACCAGAGGCCGGAAATACGATCTACGATCCAACTGTGGGCTCTGGGGGCTTTTTAATCCAGTCCCATCAGTATGTGGAAGAACAGGGGCAAGATCAGAATAATTTGGCGCTGTACGGGCAAGATTCTAACGGCACGGTTTGGTCAATCTGCAACATGAATATGATTTTGCACAACATCAGCCGTTTCACGATCGAGAATGGTGACACGCTAGAAGATCCGCAGATTCTGGAAAATGGACAAATCCGCAAGTTCGATCGCGTTTTGGCCAATCCACCTTTTTCGCAAAACTATAGTCGTGCCAATTTGAAATTTAGCAATCGCTTTCGGGAGTTTTGCCCAGAGACGGGTAAAAAAGCGGATTTGATGTTTGTCCAGCACATGATTGCTAGTCTGAAACCTGACGGACACATGGCGACGATTATGCCTCACGGCGTGTTATTTAGGGGTGGGAAGGAGAAGCTGATCCGAGAAATCTTGATTGCAGATGATGTGATTGAGGCGATTATTAGTTTACCGTCAGGTTTGTTTTATGGTACTGGAATTCCGGCCTGTGTGCTGGTGGTGAATAAGAGTAAACCTGATGAATTTCGGGATAAAATTTTATTTGTGAATGCCGATCGCGAATTTGCGGAGGGAAAGGCACAGAATAAGTTACGCCCTGAAGATATTGAGAAAATTGATTTTGTGTTTTCGCACAAAAAGGAGTATCCCAAATATAGCCGTTTGGTGAGTAAGCAAGAAATTGTTGAGCAGCATGATTACAATCTGAATATTCGCCGCTATGTGGACAATACGCCGGAACCGGAACCCGAAGATGTGACGGCGCACTTGATCGGTGGGATTCCCCAGTCGGAAATTGCAGCCCAAGCGGTAGATTTTGCACGGTTTAAGGTGGAATCTCAGACGCTGTTTTGCCCGTCGCGATCGGGCTGTTTGGCGTTTGTGGCAGAAATTACGGCTAAGTCGGCGATTAAGACGATGCTGGAAGCGGATGCTAATCTCCAAAACACGATCGCCCAACACTATGATGCCCTAGAAAACTGGTGGCAGGTGGCGCGGGATGATTTTGCTCAGTTGGGAGAGGGCAAGAAAATGCCAGAGGTGCGACGGGAGTTGCTGACGGGGCTAAGATCGAAGTTGATCGGGTTGGGGGTGTTGGATGAGTTTCAGGCGGCGGGGGTGTTTGTGAATTGGTGGCAACAGATTCGTTATGACTTGAAGACGATCGTTAATACAGGTTGGCATCATACGCTGATTCCTGATGAGTATCTGATTGGGGCATTTTTTCAGGAAGATGTGAGGGCGATCGAGGATTTGGAAGGGCAAATTAGTGCGGCGCAGGGTGAACTGAGTGAGGCGATTGAGACGGCGCAGGAGGTGGCGAGTTATGAACTAGAGGAGGATGAGACGGTAACGGCGACTTCGATTAAGAAGGTGTTGAAGGATTTGATGGACGATCTCAAAAATGTGTCTGGTGTTTCGGCGGCGCGGGAGTTGGCAAAGTATAAGAGGGAGTTTGAGGCGATCGGCAATTTTGAGAAGCGGATCAAGGATTTGAAGGCGGATGTGAGGGTGAAGCAGGCGGAGTTAGATCTGAAATTGCGGTTAAAGCGCGTCGGCGGTGAGGAATTTCAAGCGGAAACTCGGCTATTGATCCAGCAGGTGACGGCCCAGATGGCGGCGCTGAATCCTAATGATAAAAAAGATAAAACCAAGCTGGCGGCGTTGACTAAGGATCGGGAGGCGTTAGAGATGCGACTGAGGCGCATTGATGGATTATTGGCTGCGATCGGCGGACAGTTGACGACTGAGGAGGCGAAGGGGTTGATTTTGCAGAAACTCTACGATTGGGTGAGGGAGCAGTTAACGCGCTATTTGAATCGGGCTAAGCGATCGCTGATTGCTTTGGTTGAGAAGCTTTGGGATAAGTATGCCGTTTCGAGTCGGGAGTTGGAGGCAGAACGCGAGGAGACTTTGGCGGAGTTGAATGAGTTTTTGAGTAAGTTGGGGTATTTGGCATGATGAATATAGAAGGTTGGACAAATAGCAGTTTAATTTCTCTTCTTGATGGTATTAAATCTGGGGGGACTCCAAATACATCTCGCAGTGATTTCTATGGGGGAGAAATTCCATTTGTTTCAATTGAAGACATGAGTGCAACTAGAAAATATTTGCAGCATACTGTCAAAACTTTAACAAAAGAAGGATTAAAAAATTCAAATACTTGGCTAGTACCTGAAAACTCTCTACTGTATTCAATATATGCAACGCTTGGGCTTGTTCGTATTAGTAAAGTTACTCTAGCTACTAATCAAGCAATATTAGCGATGATTGTCAATCCTAAAGTGATTGATCAAGAGTATCTCTATTATTGGTTAGAGTATGTTCGTGATTCTGTCATTAATCTATCTTCACAAACAACACAAAGTAATTTAAACGCTACGACTGTAAAGACTTTTATTGTTCAACATCCAGAGAATAAAAAAGAACAAGAAAAAATTGCTGAGGTTCTGTCTACGATTGATCGCACGATCGCCCAAACCGAGGCCATCATCGCCAAGCAGCAGCGCATCAAAACGGGACTGATGCAGGACTTGCTCACCAAAGGCATCGACGAAAACGGCAATATCCGCAGCGAAGACACTCATGAGTTTAAAGATTCTGCGATCGGGCGTATTCCCGTAGAGTGGGATGTTGAAACAATTGGGAAAATCGCCTCTTTACAACGTGGTCATGATATTAGAGAAGTTGAATTTATAACTGGAAACTATCCAGTTATTGCATCATCTGGAGTTATTGGATTTCACAACATTAGAACATCAGATAGTCCTAATGTTGTTGTAGGAAGAAAAGGCTCTATAGGAAATGTTTATTATCTTGATGTAGATTTTTGGGCGCACGATACAAGCCTTTATGTAACTAATTTTTTTGGAAATAATCAAAAATATATCTATTATCTATTCTTATATTTAGAGCTTGAACGATTCGGAACAAAATCAGGCTCTCCATCACTAAACCGTAGTGATATACATCCTCTAAAAATTGCACTGCCTAAACCATTGGAACAAGAGCGTATTTCTAAAATACTGACTCAATTTGATACTTCAATATCAAATCTTAAAAGTAGTTTAAAGAAACTTCAATATCAAAAAACTGGACTTATGCAAGACCTCCTAACTGGCAAAGTTCGCGTCACCAACCTCCTCAAAGAAAAAGCAGCAGCAAATTAACTAAACTAGACACAAGCCATTAAATAAAAATGCAACCAGACAAAACACCCCAACACATCAAACTCGACGAGCGCAACCACGTCGAAAAGCCATTACTCGATCAATTGCGGGGCTTAGGCTGGCAAGTGCTAGACCTCGATCGCACTCAAAAACCACAAGATAGCGATCGCGAAAACTTCACCGAAGTCGTGATGCTGCCAATTTTGCGCCAACAACTCCAAATCATTAACCCTTGGCTCGAAACTGACCAAATCGAAGAAGTCATCAAACAACTTACCGCCAGCTTTCCCAGCAATAACCTACTCGAAAATAACCGCCATCTCTTCACCCTACTCCAAGAAAATACCAGCGTCTCCGAAAACCGCAAAACAGGCGAAAAAAGCCCCACCGTCAAATTTGTAGACTTTGCTCATGTTGGCAATAACTCCTTTATCGCTGTTTGTCAGTTCAAAGTCCGCATTCTCGGCACCGAACATCACATCATTCCCGATATTGTCCTATTCCTCAACGGCTTACCCGTGGTTGTCATTGAGTGCAAATCGCCCAAAGTACAAGATCCCATAGCAGAAGCAATCGACCAACTAATGCGCTACAGCGAACAGCGCGGAGCGAAGGGTGAAGGCAGTTCTGCCCTATTTTTCTATAACCAATTCATCATCGTCACCTGTCGCAACCAAGCAAAATTTGGCACCATCTCCACCCACACCGAAAAATACTTTTATAGTTGGTCTGACCCTTATCCTCGCACCCTCCAAGACCTCGATCGCGGAGCTAGCAGTCCCAACGACCAGCAGCGCCTGGTTGCAGGAATGCTCGATCGGCATAACTTACTCGAAATCATCCACAATTTCACTCTCTTCTCAGTTAGCGACAAAAACGAAACCATCAAAATTGTCGGGCGCTATCAACAGTTTCGCGCCGTCAAAAAAGCCGTGCAGCGCCTCCTAGAAGGCAAAACCCCGCGAGAACGCAGCGGCATCATTTGGCATACCCAAGGCTCAGGTAAGTCGCTCACAATGATGTTTATGGTACGAGCCATGTACCGCCATCCCAACCTTTCCCAGTGGAAAGTGGTATTTATCACCGATCGCACCCAGTTAGAGCAACAATTGTCAGAAACTGGTCAAAATATCGGTTTTACAGTCAAACCCGCCGACAGTATTGCCAAACTGAAAGAGCTCCTGCGTAGCGACTCCTCCGATCTCGTCATGGCGATGATCCACAAATTCCAAGAGCGCGATTTACAGGAAACTTTTCCCGAACTCAACGCCAGCAGCAACATTCTGGTAATGACTGACGAGGCCCACCGATCGCAATACAGCCTCCTGGGAGCCAATCTCGACAAAGCCATCCCCCACGCCTCTCGCATCGGCTACACGGGAACCCCGATCGACAAAACCGAGCGTGTCTTTGGCGATTACATCGACAGGTACACGATGCGCCAAGCAATTATCGATAAAGTCACTTTAGAGATAGTTTACGAAGGACGCACCCACAACGCCGAAGTACCAGATAAAACAGGTATGGATAGCGCTTTTGCAGATGTGTTTAGCGAATACAACCTTACCGAACGCCTGAAAGTCTTGGGCTATGGTTCCCGTGATGCTTACCTAGAAGCCGCATCGACCATCGCCGCCAAAGCCGATGATATCATTGCCCATTATCTGCGATCGATCTTTCCCAACGGTTACAAAGCCCAAGTCGTTGCTACCTCCCGCGAAGCAGCCGTTCGCTACAAAACTGAGCTCGATCGCGCCTTAGCCGATGCAATTGCTCAGCTAGAGCGATCGAACCCCCACAATCTCAACCTCGATCGCCTCAAAAAGCTCAAAACCGATGTGGTTATTTCCGGCAATCACAACGATCTACCACACCTCAAGGCATACTCTAACTCTTCCAAACACGAGAGTACGATCGAAAGTTTTAAACTGCCGTTTGATAGCGAAGATAGCGGTGTTACGGGTGAAATCGGCATTGTCATCGTCAACAATATGCTACTTACTGGCTTTGATGCGCCTGTCGAACAGGTGATGTATCTCGATCGAGTAATTCAAGCTCACAGCCTGCTGCAAGCGATCGCCCGTGTTAACCGCGTTTGTGGGGCTGACAAAGAAAAAGGCTTTGTGGTAGATTATGTGGGCATTGGGCATCACCTCAGACGGGCGATCGACAACTACGACGAACGCGAGCAAAAGGAAATCGAAGACACCCTCAGTTTTCCAGAAGCAGAAATTCGCCAGTTAGAAGCAGACCATCGGGCGATCGTGGAAATACTTGCTCAAAAAGGACTCACTGACTTAACCGATATTGATGCCTTTTTCGATATCTTCTACGACGAAGATATCCGCTTTGAGTTTATGCTGGCATTCAAGCAATTTACTCGCAGTCTTAACTTAGTTTTTCCTGCTAAAGAAGCCCTCAGTTATATGTCTGACTATCAGAGACTGACTGAAATTAACGTGTTGGCGGGCAAGCACTTCCGCGATGCCCGGATGAGCATGAAAGGAATCCCCGCCAAACTACGAGCAATTACCGATGCTTACCTAGTTTCAAAAGGTATCGATCTCAAAATTAAACCGATTTCTATTTTAGATGATAACTTTGAGCGTGAAGTCAGCAAGTGCGATCGAACTAAAAACAAAGCTGCGATCGTCGAACACGCTATTCGCCACCACATCGATATCGAACTAGACGACGACCCGGAACTGCAAGCCTCTTTTGCCGCAGCCCTTGCAGAAATCCTCGAACAATTCAAGGACAACTGGCAGACAATCTACGCAGAGTTAGAAAAACTACGTCAGCGCCTTAAAAATGCCGAAAACGAGCCTAGTTATGGGTTGCACAAGAAAAAACAAATGCCATTTTTTCGGATGTTCAAAAATGAATGTTTTGGTGATACCGCAGGAGATGACGATCGGGTTGCTCAGAACGTGGCGCTAACCCAGCAGGTATTTATGGTAGTCGAACGAGAACTGCAACTAACAGGTTTCTGGGAAAGTATCCCCGCCCGTAGTAAGCTCAAGTCAGAAATTCAAAGAATCCTGCTATCACCTGAATTTATGAGACTACCCAACATAGTTAAAAATCGCGATCGGATCATCTCGCGAGTGATGGAGTTAGCCCAAAAAAATAACGATAGAATTTTATACGCCCAGTAAACCAAAATGGAACTTGATTATGCGATCGTCTATTCTCCTAAACGCAAAAGGCTAACTATTACCGTCGAGCGCGATCGATCCATAGTTGTCAAAGCACCCACTGGCACATCGATCGACAAAATTCAGGAAGTTGTAGAATCCTGTAAACTATGGCTTTATGAGAAAACCCACCACGAACAAAAGTATCATCCGCCCCTCCATCCACCAGGAAAAGAGTTAGTCAATGGTGAGTCTCTGCCTTATTTGGGGCGTAATTATCAACTGGAACTATCAGATAGTAGTAATGAAATTCAATTTATTAATAATCATTTTTTAGTACCCAAAGCACAAGCAAAGCAGCGCGGAGATATCTTTAAAAACTGGTATATCCAACAAGCCAAAGAGCAAATTCTACCCCGCGTTAAAGTTAATGCAAAACGCATGGGTGTAGAGTTCAACCTAGCAAAAATCACAGACAGCAAATATCGTTGGGGTTCCTGTACGCCAAAAAACAACGTGATTTTCAACTGGCGACTGATCAAAACCCCCATGTTTGTCATTGATTATGTGATTGTTCACGAATTAGCCCATCTTTTAGAAAGCAATCACACTTCAATATTTTGGAATATAGTCGCCGTCCAAGTTCCTAATTATCAACTTGCTAAGAAATGGTTGCGCGAACACGGGAATGTGTTAGAAGAAGATTTTTAGCTCTTCTAAGACATGATATAGAGCCTTTCTCAAAAAGGTGAGGTACTAATTTTGACCTGGAAAGCTTGACAATACAGGGTTTCTGTATACCTCATTTATCTGAGAAACGCTATAGAGTCCAAGGCAGTGCCGTCTCCCTACCCAAAAAACATTGTAGGGACTAAGGCCAAGCAGTCTCCTAATTTCGGGTACTAATTTCGATACTTGCTCAAAGGTTACGGCAAGTGGGTACAATATTCTACCTTTGAGTGTGTGCTACCAACTGCGAAGTTTGCAGAACTCCAGCGGCGACTCCGAAAGTTAATCAATTTAGATGAGGACAGTATTAGGTTCTATCCTGTGTCGGGGCATACTTTGGGCAATGTTCAGACTTGGGGGGTGGGCCCGCCTGTCACGGAGTTGCCGGGGTCGGTGATTATCTAGTATCACTCGCGAGGGATGGAAGAAATGGCTGTGATGGCGGGAGTTCGTTCTATCCTTCGATATACTACCCTGTAAAGGTTTCAGCGATTTCAAGGGTATGCTCGGAGAGGGTTTGCAGGTACAAATTTGCTATCCCTCGCAAACTGCCTCTAGACATCTTGCGCTGTATGAGGTTTAATGTAGAGGACTCCCCACTCGTTGGGGAAACTAATTGAATGGAAACTTCCATAATTTCTACCCATTCCGTCAGGTCAGTAATAATCTCCCCACTCGTTGGGGAAACTAATTGAATGGAAACTCTCTGCTTCACTCAGTAAGGAACAAATATGGGGATGAAAGACCTCCCCACTCGTTGGGGAAACTAATTGAATGGAAACTCAGGGGTCATCCACCATTTATGCTGCTCCTTTTTATAAACTCCCCACTCGTTGGGGAAACTAATTGAATGGAAACATTTCGGCAATTGATAAAAGTTTGTCGCGGGGAATTCTAGATACTCCCCACTCGTTGGGGAAACTAATTGAATGGAAACGCGGGTCTATGACAATCAGTCCGTAATTACCAACAGGGACTCCCCACTCGTTGGGGAAACTAATTGAATGGAAACTAAAAGAATTTCCCAAGTCTTCTTAGATAATTCTTCCCATCTCCCCACTCGTTGGGGAAACTAATTGAATGGAAACGTAATATAGTTCCAATCTAAAATCATGTACCAATCATTATCTATCTCTCCCCACTCGTTGGGGAAACTAATTGAATGGAAACTAGAACGTAATCTTGAATGGAAGCACGGAAGTTAAAAGGCTCCCCACTCGTTGGGGAAACTAATTGAATGGAAACATGAAACATTGTTGCTGCAATAAACCACTATACCTGCCTCCCCACTCGTTGGGGAAACTAATTGAATGGAAACTTTAACAACTGCGGGAGGATAAACCAATTCTTGTGCTAACTCCCCACTCGTTGGGGAAACTAATTGAATGGAAACTTATTCATAAAAACCTCTAAGTGAATAATAGAACTCTCCCCACTCGTTGGGGAAACTAATTGAATGGAAACTCAACTTCTTCGGCTACCAGCGCTAGGATCTCGTCTTTGTTATCAGGTAACTCCCCACTCGTTGGGGAAACTAATTGAATGGAAACGAGTAAGACGCTGAGTATTCATCAAGGGAGTATGGAAGAGTAGCAGATCTCCCCACTCGTTGGGGAAACTAATTGAATGGAAACTCGAAAGCTTAAGAATTGAATTTATCTTCTACCTCCTCCTCTCTCCCCACTCGTTGGGGAAACTAATTGAATGGAAACGTTGTTATCAAGTTCTTCCGGTTGACTCAGACTTACTCCCCACTCGTTGGGGAAACTAATTGAATGGAAACGCTGTACCGCCAAAATGCGAGCTTCGTAGTCGGCGCGCTTGCCAACCTCCCCACTCGTTGGGGAAACTAATTGAATAAAAAAGCCCGGATAGCCTAATGGTGATAATCCGGGCTCTTTTGTTCCTACTTACTTACTGGGGAAAAAGCTAAACAGTTGTTGTTGAAGTTTTGTTAGGCTTAAAACTTGTTGGTTAAGTCCCCGTAGCATGAAAAAGCGATCGCCACTCCGAGTACAGCGATCGCCCAATATCAAGAGAATCTTTACCCTACGCCTCTTCTTTCAGCCCATCCTCCAGCAGCATCCGCACGATATCCACTTTCTTGCGCCCCGTCCTAGCCGCCAACATCGACAGTTTACGGTGCAGGGATTCGGACATATCCACCGTAAACCTGACCGTGGCTTCTTTATCAGGTGCTTGCAGTTTGCTCATCAGGCTAGGCTCCTTTGATTGAATAGGTACAGCTTCTGGTGCAGATACTTCCGGTTTCAGTGTGACGACTGGCAATGCACTTTCCGGTGTTAGCGATGCTGTGGGCGTTGCTGCTGACGGTACAATTTCTGGTGGTGTTGGTGATGCAGCTTCCGGTTCTGTTGGTATGAGTGCAGCTTCCCGATCGCCAAAGACAAATTCTTCCATCGCGCTGCCGAGCGGTTTACGTTTCTTGGTACTCATTTCAGCGCTCCCATGATTTCCTTAAACAATCGGCTGTACTCTTTACCAGAATCTTTGGCAGGTTGACCGCCCAAATCCCATACCGTCGCTGATTGACCCGAAGAATCGGCGATGACTTGTTTCTGGTGAATCACCGATTTGAGCACTTTGATGGTGGGTGTAAGTTTTCCTAACAACTCCATTGCCTCAGTTTTTAGCTTTGTCCCCTTCACCGCACGGCTGAGAAACATCACCGCTTGGGGTGGGCCTTGTCTCACCGATTGCGCTTGTTTGATCAGTCTCACTGCATCGGCGGCTGATTGTACGTCGATACCGCTCGGTTGAACTGGAACCACGGCTAAGTCAGCTCTCATCAAGATTGCCCTAGTTGCTTCACTCAAACCAGCAGGGCCATCCACTACCAGGTAGTCAACGGTAGCAGCTAAGTCAGTCAACTGGTCTAAGAGGTCATCGGGACTTTGGAGTACGTGAGTGGCGATCGCTGGTTCCATCTTGCTGCACCACTGGGAACTAGAGCGCTGAGCATCGGCATCAACTACCAACACGCTCTTGTCCTGCTGCACGAGCCAATGGGCGAAATGTACGGCTGTCGTGCTTTTGGCGCATCCACCTTTTTGATTTACGAAAGCTACAATTGCTGCCATGATTACTTACTGCATTGTTTACTGCATTACTGAAATACTTAATGCAGCAACTATAGCACTTGTTTTGGCATCTGGTGGTAAAACTGGATTGCGTTGCTGGGAGGAATCAATAAGCCAACTCTCTCTGGGGCTGTCGTACTTTTGACGCAGTTCTCCAACCTACTAGCAATACCTTAACTCCTTACTGCATCACTTACTGCAATACTGCAATACTGCAATACTGAATATACAAAGGTAATGAGTAATGAATGGGTAATGGGTAATGAGTAATGAATGAGAAACACCTGTGGCATGACGCTGTAAGCTTGCAGAGTAGGAGAGACGAGCAAGTGCGGGAGTAGCGACAATGAAGCAAGGTTATCGGGGATGGGCGATCGCTCTGTTGTTGGTAGGAATGATTAGTGGCTGCAACCTGACTGCACCGTCACCGCCCTCTCGCCTTCCTCAAGTCGATCGCGAGAAACCGAGATTGCAGCAACCCAAACCAAGCACCAGAGAACCCATCAGCTCAATCGTCAATAATCGCAATTTGCTTCTGGGCAATCCCAGCAATGCAGCTCCCAGTGTTGCCAACATTGACAACTACCTGATGGTGAAACCCCAATACGTGATGAGCTACAACAGCAAAACTCGCACCGCCAACTGGGTTTCATGGCAACTGAACCGCTCTTGGATTGGAGCAGCCGATCGCCAAGACAATTTCCGCCCAGATGATTCCCTCCCGGATGCTTGGTACAAAGTGCGTCCCAACGATTACACCGGAAGTGGTTATGACAGGGGACACATTGCACCCAGTGCCGATCGCACCCGCAATGAAGCGGATAATAGCGCCACCTTTTTGATGACCAACATGATGCCTCAAGTGCCAGAACTCAATCGCGGTGTATGGGGCGATTTGGAAGATTACTGCCGGGAATTGGTGCAGCAGGGTAAGGAACTTTACATCGTAGCGGGGCCCGTGGGGAGAAAGGGCAGCATCGGGAAAAAGGAGAAGATTGCAGTGTCGGCAAAGACTTGGAAAGTTATCGCAGTGTTGGAGAGGCAAGGATTGGGGTTGCAGGGAATTACGGCGAATACCAGGACGATCGCCGTGATGATGCCCAACGATAGCAGCGTCAAGGGCAAAGGATGGAAAAGTTTTCGAGTATCCGTGAAGCAAGTAGAGCGGGAGACCGGGCTGAATTTCTTGTCGAACGTGTCACCACAGGTTCAGCAAGTCATTGAGAGTAAAACGGATAGCCAATAAGGAGTCGTCGATAAGCGAATGTTTGTTGGACTTTTTGGCGGTCAAAGTGTTTCAGCTAAACAATCCCCAATTACGCTGTAGAAACCAGGGTGATTGCTTTACATCCCATGTAATAAATTCGATGGGGTCGAAAGACTCTTCGGTAGATTCCATCTGGATAATCTGCTCTGGAGGTAAGCTGAGCACATGATTCCGGGTGTCGCTTTCATAGTCCCAGAAATGATAGCGATCTAAATTCTCTTTAGTGCGACGGCTTGGTCCAAAGTCCATCGGAGCGCACATTCTAATTAACTGCCCTCTATCTTGCTTACTGAAAAATGTAAGCCTCAGCTTTTTCTGAGAGTGGATTCCTGTGACAAACATTTGATGATCTGAGTGCATGATTCCTTGGCTACTTATGTTGTAAGGCGAAAGCGTGGGTTTTTTCAAGTATCGTCTAGGTTTTTCTAATCGACCAAAATTGAAGAAAATCTCTCTTTTTTTTAAATTTTAAGTTTTTAACTTTTAGCCATATCCCTACAGATTATATCTGCAATCAACTGAATTTGCTCTGATGGTAAAAGATACACTTACTGTTTTTAAAAAAGCTCACGAAGCTCCATAACGTAAATTTGGGAAGCTAAAGACTCGTTTCTGGTAGGTGTTCAGTATGCCCTTGATACCACACAATACCTAAAAAATACAGTCTGCGACAACTTACGGTACAACACAGTTCCTCTAAGTAGCTGCTGCCCAGTGAAGCTCAAGGCATTCATCTGCACGCTAACTGAAAAATAAGGAAAGCAACCTAAGTCTCTACCAGTTGTGTTGACAGCCCCATCCAATTACCGCTGGGAGTCACCCCTACAATGTAAGCATCGATGTCAGTGCTACCAACTCGGTAAACCTGCAACTGCGATAAGTTTTGCTTCAACACGCTGACTAAATTCTGAAAGCGCTTCACTGTTTCCCGTTCATCCTCGTCGTGCCAATCTTCTTCTTGGGTGGCGATCGCAAAGAACTCGTCAACCGTCCGCAGTTCTACGGGAGCATCGGGTGGATGTTCGGTGAGTTCGAGCAGCTTCGTCGGAGTGAGCTGTTCCTGTGTCTGCCAGCTAATAACCTCAAAGGGAGCATCGGATTCGCTGAGGAAGAGTAAGCCTTTGGAAGCTTGTTTGAGTTGGGTGGCGATCGATTCGGTCATGGTGGGGTATAGCCGAGATACGGGCAAAATAAAACACGACGTAAAGTTTTGTAAATATAAGACAAAATGACTTGAAGTAGCAAAGCCTGAAATGTTTAGCAGTAAAAGATTTCCGCTTTTGGGGTCTGTACGAAGGCAGAGTATAACTAATACCCTGCCTTCTCAAACTTGGTTGAATAGTCAGCCAATTTAGAACATTTTTGTGCTTACAAACTTTCGAGAAAGCTACGTAGGGGCCTATTTGTTACGTTTCTTAATATCCCGTCCTCGGAATGCAGGTATCTCGGCTGTATGCCATTTAGGCATTATGTAAATTTGTTCAGGTTATTTTATCTGACTTATTAACCACAGCTTCCGTCCTCTACATAGAATACGCCCCACATATTTAAGGCTCCAACGTCGGCTTGAGAAAATACGAGCGATGTAGCACCAATAATTGCACCACCCAATCCTGCAACTACCCCAACAGGAGTAGAACCAGCACCAGTAGCTACTAACCCTGCAACCAGAGACACCAAGCTTAAAGTATCCACAACATTTGCCTTTACGCAAACTGTAGGATGATCAAAATGCACACCATTAATATCGGCTGGCATCGTAGAACAGGCTTGTTCCCAACTGGCTCCCCAAGGGATATCCCAAAGAACTGCTGAATAACTTCTGGCTTTTCGACCATTTCCCAGATCAACACATCCATTATCTTTTAAGTCTCCCCAATGCATAGCTGTACTCCATTTAGTAGCGTGTTAATAAGACTGTACGGAATTTTTCTATTCAAACCGGAAATTGCAGAAAAATCATAAATCATTACAACTCGCAACAAAGTGAGATGATTCACAATAACGGGTAGATATAGTGACTTGCAATACTAATCTGCTACAGCTAACAGGTTCCTGTGGTGTTCATAAGTAGCTTTTGGCAAACTTGAATCTTAGTGACAAGAAAGCGGGCATTGTTCTCTTTCTTAGTGGGGAATTGGCGACAATCAGAGTAGAATAGCGCCCCTAATTTACTCACACTTGGTCAAGCATACCGCACGACTTCATCCGCTTGAGCCTGTGCTATTGGACAATAAGCCTCAGTGTACGGGCTGGCATAGCGGATTGCTGGGTTACAACTTCGTTTGGATGCGATCGCTCTGAAACTCCTGAAACTCCTGAAACTCCTGAAAGTGTTTGTGGTAATGACGCTGGGTGAGTTGTGGTGTGTAGAGGCGATCGGTCAGTCATGTGAGGAACAAGAAATGTGGGACAGTCCAACTTTTCTGTTAGCTGTCCTCTACTTCTCAAATAAACTGCTAGACCACACTAATTGTTTGACCGTTGGTGAGACGGCTGAAGTCATACTTTGTGTTACCAGCTATGAGTTCTTCAAACCCAGATGTATTCATAATAATGCTACCCTTGGTGAAGTTGACTCCTGTTGCGGATATTCCAACGGTATAACTTCCTGACGTTAACTCCAGTGCGTCTTTACCGTTTCCGCCATCGAAACTACCGCTACCAAAACCCTTGAGATAGTCTTTACCATTTCCCAATAACACACTACCACTGCCACTAAAGCCTCCATCGGCAATGAGAGAGTCTTCGCCATTTCCAGTATCTATCGTGCCGTTGTTGTAGATGCCGTAGTTGTTGCTAGTGCCAATGATTATGTCGTTACCAGCACCAGTATCGATGGTGCCGTCGTTGTAGATGCCGTAGCCACCTCCGGTAGTGCTAGTGCCAGTGATTATATCGCTACCATCGCCAGTATTGATGGTGCCAGTGTTGTAGATGCCGTAGTTGTTGCTAGTGCCAGTGATTATGTCGCTGCCAGTGCCGGTATTGATAATGCCTCTACTGTTGTAGATCCCAACGCTACCCAAATCACCAATACCACCTGTGCTATTGATTATGTCATTACCATCGCCAGTATTGATGCTGCCGGAGTTGTAGATGCCATTGCCGCCAATACCGTTAGCAACAGTGATTGTGTCGTTATCATCGCCAGTATTTATGTTGCCACCATCGTTATAGATGCCGACGCCATTGCCATTGCCAGTGATAGTGATTATGTCTCTGCCAGTGCCGGTATTGATGGTGCCGGAGTTGTAGATGCCGAAGGAGCCAGTAGCAGTGATTCTGTCACTGCCAGTGCCAGTATCGATGATAGCGTTTGTGCCAAAGTTGAAGATGCCTGCAAAGTTGAAGATGCCACCGCCCCCGACAGAGGTGCTAGTGCCAGTGATTATATCGCTACCATCGCCAGTATTAATGGTGCCGGAGTTGTAAATACCGGTATTGGTGCTAGTGCCAGTGAGTATGTCGCTGCCAGCAAGAGCATTAGCCATGCCAGTATTGAGTATTTCCTCTACCCCAGACGCTGGGACAATATCAGCATGGTCAGTAAACGTTAGACTTGAAAGTTCGATCGCCATAGGAAAACCTCGGTATTTAAGAGAAAAATGAAAAAATGTTAGATGTTATCCCTTATATTTGTAACCCAAGCTACAATACTTTATTCTCTAGTGTTTTATTTCTTAACACAGTCATAGCTATTTTGATGAGACAGCTAGCTTATTGTGGTTTTGTTTCATAATAAAATTCAATAATTGACAACTTAGTTAAAACAGCAATTTGGTCAGCAGGTTCTCAAGTAAGCTATCGATCGCTTTCACTCTCTTTCAACTTCAGCCACCAACTCATAAACCCTCAAACTGGGATGTTCGCCAAGTAGCCGCCAACCATATCCTTCAACGCTTGGGGTGGGTCGCGCTCCTTGGCGGTACAGGAATATTGGCTCGTTTCTCATCAATGCGGTGAATATCTCCTGTTCCCTATCCTGACCATTATCCCAAATCAGATGAGCTTTACCAAAATACCCAACACCCATCAAACTAGCAAAGAGCCATTCCATCAGAGCTTGCTGCTGTTCGTCGGTAAGTGTGGATTGACCGTAGCTGTCGATTGCGGGTGACTGAGATTTGGGTTTGAGAGAGGCGATGAGGGCGCTAGCAAGGTTGAGGTACTTTTTCATTGGTGAATGGAGATATACTGCTTCTTAGTATGCAATAGTGCGGCGACACCGTTGTAAGACTTGCAACATATACCACACTTTCAAATTTTCATTTCTTCTTTAGGGTGCGGAGGGTTAAGGAAACAAACTCAACACTCATGATTGTTGCTTTCTGGAGGCTAGAATTGGCATAACAACTGGTTCAACTTTCCGATGATTCTGCCTCATACTGCACCAAAATAAAATCATAATCTTGATATTTTCAACAATTTAATAATTTGTCATTCACCCAAGCCATATCCGATTCTGACAAAGCGGGAATTGGGGGGCGACTGTAATCAATTCTTAAGTCATAGCTCCCCCGATCGTAAATCTCGTCTAGCAATGACTTTAGATCGATCGTTGGTTCTGGTTCACTAGCTTTTAACGGCACGGGAAATTCAGGAATTCTCTCCTGCAAATTAAAGCTATAAAGTTGAGCTTTTGGACGAGTTTCGCTATGACTCACCACGATTCGGTAGTGGCTTTGCTCAAAATCTCCGACCATTTCCATCGATTTCCCTTGGCGCAACAAATCGATTTCAACAAAGTGAGTTGCGCTACCCAAAATCTTTAACCGCTTTGTTTCGTATTGCAACCGCCCGATTCCTACCTGTTTATTTTTGGGAGAAAGCACCTCAATGATGGTCACAACTTCCTCAGTTTCCACGGCATGAATTTCTAGGTATGCTTCTGTCAAAGTCTCTGGTATTGGTAGCAATACTTCTGTAGGCTGCGTTTTTACAGCAACCACAAGATTGGATGCCGGAGATTGCGCTCCTGATGGTGAACTTTGTACTGAGATATCCGGTACACCCACCAGCAAAGTCATATCTTCGTTCACCCCGTATATGCGCTCTTCAATGGCGACAATGTACTTCGGGCGCAGCTTAGGGCCGAGGTCATTGGCGATCGCGGTAATTAACCGATGGTGGATTCCCGCCCAAAGGGAAGGATGCTCTAAATAGGGATTCATACCCGGAAAGGGATTAGTCATAAAAAAAACTCTTATTCGTGCTGATGCAATTATACCAAATGCTTACAGGTTTGTTCATCCAGAAATCCAACAAAATCAGCAATTACGGAATTACTCAATAATTAATCCTGCTTTTTTGAAGCCGGAAACTGAAAGTTTTAGCACTCGTTCGACTCTTAAACTTTTTCATTTTAATGTACTTTTACTTTACAAAAATTTGTCAAATTGACAGCACGAAAATCAAGCTAAAACTATTTTTTATGTGATAAAATAATTCCATACAGCTATTGAATTACAACCCATGCTCACAGCATCTTTAGCGGCTAAGTTGATTCGGCAAATCCTAGTCGATTACAACTTCTGGCCGACTTCTGAATCTGATTCACCTTTGAGGATTACGCGATCGACAACTGTCTTAACCGATGCAGCTATTCTCTCTCGCGATGCTTCTATGCGGAGAGCTGCGGTAGGTGACATAACCCCACCTTACAAAGCTCCTAACCGCAGGATTGAATACAAGACACTCGACCAAACCTTTAAGCCTTTGGTAGCTTCAGCTTTGCTCACAGTGCAGACAATAGCTCAGTCAGTGCAAGATGGGACGAATGGGTTGGAGATGCTGGAAATCCCGATCGAACAATCGGAATTTCTGGTACAACTTTACAGTGCTTTCAAACAACTAGCAAACCACCAAGTCTGCTACGTCATAGATGGTGATGCGGATAGCTCGGACGTTTACACTGGGCTATTTATTACCGGAGAAAGCATTGATGGTCAAGTAATTATTGCTCAAACTCTTCTCATTCAAACTTGATGATTTGATTTAATCCTGCTTGGCTAATACTAGCTAAGTAGGATTAAATATTTGGTACGTTGATAATACAAATCAAGGACAGTCAAACAAATGCCGATAAGAATTATCTCACCAGTTTCAGGAGAAATTGTCCAAGCAAACACAGTTCCCAACACTGTGACAGTCAAGGCGATCGCCGATAGTAACTTAAATACTGACGTTCGCTTTAAACTCAATGGGACGATCGTAGGAATTGATAGATCAGCTACTTCGATAACTGTTAATGGATTTGTAGAATATCAATATCAATTTAATATTCCAATCCCCGCAGCCGGCATTCATTCGATCGAAGCTGAAGATATCAACCAGTCAACGGTTCCGGTAACAGTTCGATCGACTGACTCAATAAGTTTTGAACTCAAACTTAACGAACCCAAAATAACTCTCACTGAAACTACGACAACTTTAACCAAATTGGTTACTGCCACCATCGTCAACCGACCAACCGGAGCTTTAGTCAGATTTAGTCTCAATGGCACAGTTCTCAAAGAAGATAGCACCAGTCCATTCAATGTTTCTGTTTCTTCACCTGGTGAACTAAAAGCTGAATTGGTTGTTGCTGGTAATGTAGTTGAAGTTGCTACTGCTACTCTTCAAATCTCAGACATTCCCACTCCTACTCCTACTCCTACTCCTACAGGTCCTAAAGGTGATAAAGGTGAACCAGGAATTCAAGGTATTCAGGGTATTCAGGGTATTCAGGGTATTCAGGGTATTCAGGGTGAACGTGGTGAACGTGGCGAACCAGGAGCGCAAGGAATTCAGGGTGAACGTGGTGCGATCGGACTTACTGGTGCAACTGGCGCAACAGGTGAGCGTGGTTTACCCGGTGAGCGTGGAGTTCAAGGTGCAGCGGGTGCAGCAGGCATTAATGGAATTCCCGGCGCGATCGGACTAACTGGAGCACAGGGAGCAACCGGACTAACTGGAGCAACTGGAGCAACTGGAGCGCCGGGAGTTTCTGCTCCTGGTCCGAAATGTCATGTAATGACTATTACTCACACTTACAACGGAAACAATTTACTGCAAATTTCTACAGCAAATATTCCATCTTGGAAATATCTAGGATTTACAGCAACTTGTCACATGAGCGGACCAAGTAACAATTGGGTAATTCCTCCAGGTGGATTTGCGAACGGTACACCACCAATCCCAGGTAATCCAAATCAGGTACAAACGGTAAACTCATCTGATTACAGTTTGTCCGCAGGCAGTTCGGCAATCCAAATAAATTTCAAAGCTGGTGCATTTAATATTGGTGCAGTCATGACTTTCAAAATTATGATTTGGTATGATTTGGCATAGTAAAATTTGCCAAATGATTCCAATTTGGCTGTCAATGTTCAAGAAAAGGACAATTAAATGCTGCCACAATTAGCTAACACTTACAGTCCCACAAAAACTTACCCAAACTCTCAATGGTTGGCAAGTCCGAAATTTGATGGAGTTCGATGTTTGTATTCTCCCGCTCGTGGATTGATGAGTCGAAGCGGGAAAAGTAAATATACGGGATTGGAAGCGATCGAACAAATTTGTCTTTTGCTTTGTCAACAGAACAATCTCACATTTTTGGATGGTGAACTCTACATCCCTGGAGAAAAATTTGATGTGATTTCGGGAATTGTTCGCAAAGTGCGTTCGCCCGACATGAATCAAAAAAACCGGGTTGAACTTCATGTGTTTGCTTGTGGATTTGCATCAGGCAACGTAACCGCTACATCAATGGTCAACTCACTCAATCAAATGTTATAGTCATTTCAAATAAGTATGAGACACTCTTCATGCACAATAAGCACGAATAACTTCATCAAGAGATGTGCCAG
>PVWI01000290.1 GCA_003003725.1 filamentous cyanobacterium Phorm 6
GTCTGTATCGACGCGGTTCCAACCGCCGGGTATTCTAAGAGTTGAAATAGTGATCGAGAAAAGCCAAACCGACGAGTACGCCCAAAAGTCCACCCGCCGTCAACGCAAAATGAAACAGAGAAGTCGCCCGCTTGCGAACCATATTCCGCATCGCCAGCTTGACATAACTCGGTGGAGGCGCATTGTTTGTCGGCGCGATCGGAGTTTCGGCGGCGAGCTCTTCGGAGGCGGGAGTTGTGGAGGGAGATTGATCCATAACGGTTAGTTTAGAAGGTTAAAAGGGCGACTGCTGAGGACAGACTCGCCACGATGGTAACAAATATGTAACGTTTTGTGTAGGATTTTTTAGGTTTCAGACGGCAGGAGGCTGGTTTCCCGCAACGCCAGAATCAGCCCAAACAGCATCGGCTTCCGACAGCGGGGGCATTAACTGGGCCGTATAATCGAGAGTAATGTCATAGGCGGCGCGATCGTACACCGTATTCAACAGCGCCTGCAAATCTACAATTGGTTCCACATCGCCTTCGCGCAAAGGCAAAGGAAAACAAGGAATCGCATCCTGTAGATTAAAAACGTATAAATCCGCCCCAGGTCTTTGATTGCTCCGACTCACCAAAATCCGATAATGAGCTGCAATATCATTGTCCAAAACCGGGAGAGGTTCCCAACCCCGCAACAAATCAATCTCCACAAAATTAGTGCGACTTCCGAATATCTTATCCCGCTTTTCCTCATACATTTCGCGCCCTTTCCCCGGACGTTTATTAGCAGGTGAAATAACTTCAATCACCGTCACAACTTCCTTAGTTGCCATATCTATCACCTCCAAATACCCTTCTCTCACCTCCTCAGACATCGCCAATCTTATTTTCACAGGTTCAGTAGTTCGTGTAGCGACAGCCACATTCGATGTACTTGGATTTCGGGAAACGGGATTGCACAGGATAGAAACATCAGCAGGAATCCCGACTAACAGAGATTGTTCTCCCTTGAGTTCATAAATGCGCTTTTCAATCGCCACTCGATATTTTGGCACCACTTGCGGAACCAAAGCATCTGCGATCGCCACTATCAACCTATTATGTACTTCTGGCCAAAAGTCAGGACTTTCTAAATAAGGATTCATCCCCGGAAATGGATTAGGCATTGATTTAACTCCTCTTGATTTAGCTACTTAGGACTTATGCACGGGTGGCCAGAAACCGGGTTTTTGCTCCAAGACTTCGTTACAGCCCGCAAAAACCGCAAAAAACCCGGTTTCTTTGATTTTGATGCGTCCAGCCACTGTTATCATCCCCTCAATCCCCTTTCCCGCAACCAAGCATCAGCCCAAACAGCATCCGGTTCCGACAGCGCAGGAACGGGTTCTGTCGTATAATCTATTCTAAAATCATAGGCGGCGCGATCGTAAACCCCATTTAATAACGCTTGTAAATCTACAATTGGTTCCACATCGCCTCCGCGCAAAGGCAAAGGAAAAGCCGGAATTGCATCCGGTAGATTAAACAAATACAAATCAGCCGCGGGGCGACAATCTCCCCGACTCACCAAAATCCGATAACTTCCCTCAATATCATTCCCAAAAACAGGCAAAGGTTGGTAACTTCGCAGCAAGTCAATTTCCACTAAGTGCGATCGACTTCCGAACACCTTATACCGTTTTTCCTCATACATCTCCCGCCCTTTGCCGCGCTTGTTAGTCGGCGAAAGCACTTCTATTACTGTAACTACTTTCTTAGTTTCCTGTTCTATTACCTGCAAATAACTTTCTCTAACTTCCACCGTTGTAGGCACTCTCACTCTCAAAGCCGTCACAGGCTGCGACATGACAGCAACATTTCCAGTGCTAGAAGTTGCTGGAATTGGCGATCGCTGCACGGCCACATCGGGAATACCGACCAATAAAGCATCTTCCCCGCTGATTTGATAAATTCTTTGTTCGATGTCCACTAAATACTTAGGCAGCAGTTGCGGAGTCAAAAAATCTGCGATCGCCACTATCAACCGATTGTGAACCGCCCGCCAAAAGTCAGGACTTTCTAAATAGGGATTCATCCCCGGAAATGGATTAGGCATAGTAATATATTGTTGAAATTTTCCACTACATTAACCTCTCAATCCAGTCTCCCGCAACAAACCATCAGCCCAAGCAGCATCGGCTTCCGACAGCGCAGGTACGGGTTCGGCGGTATAATCGATTTCAAAATCATATCCCGCGCGATCGTATACTTGATTAATCAGCGCCTGTAAATCCAAAACAGGCTCTACATCTTCTGGACGTAAAGGCAAGGGAAATGCAGGAATTGGATTGGGAAGGTTGAATAAGTATAAATCTGCGATCGGACGTTGATTGCTGCGACTGACTAAAACGCGACAGTCGCTTTCATGGAAATCTCCCAAAACTGGCAAAGGTTCCCCACCTCGCAACAAGTCTATTTCGACTAAATGGGTACTGCTATCAAATATTTTCTTGCGCTTACTGCCATACTTTTCTCGACCTTCCCCTCGGCGTTTATTTGCAGGTGAAAGCACTTCAATAACGGTAACAACTTCCTTTGTTGCCATGTCGATTACTTCTAAATATCCTTCCCGAAATTCTTCCGACACTGGGATTCTAACTTTTAGAGGTTCCACAGTTCGGGAAGCGACAGCAACATTAGATGATACTGGATTTGTTCGATAGCGTTTCTGTTGGATAGAGACATCAGGAATCCCTACCAATAGAGAAGTTTCACCTGGAATTTCATAAATTCGCTTTTCAATAGCGACGCGGTATTTTGGGTGTAATTGCGGAGTTAGTGACTCTTTAATCGCACTAATCAGCAAGTGATGAACTTCTGGCCAAAAGTCAGGATGTTCTAAATAGGGATTCATCCCCGGAAAAGGATTAGGCATAATCGTACCTCCCATTGATTACTATCATTTTAGCAAACAGATTAGAAAAACGCAGACAATATCAAACAATCATCTGCGTTAATCCCCGTGCATCTGCGGTTAAAAAACTCCCCTAAAAATCACCATAACTGCTAATAGCAGCCTGCAACCTCCCCATAACTTCATCAAGAGAAATCGACCCCAACTCCCCAGCAGCACGAGTCCGAATATTCAAACTATTCGCCTCAACCTCCTTAGCACCCACAACACACATCACCGGAATTTTATCCTTCTCAGCATTGCGAATTAACTTGCCCAAACGCTCGCTACTTTCAACTTCTGCCCGAATATTCAGCGCCTTCATCCTCGCCTCCACTTCCTTAGCAAACGGCAAAAACTCCTCGCTAACAGGCAACAACCGCACCTGAATCGGCGCTAACCATATCGGGAAATCCCCCGCATACTGTTCGATCAAAATCCCGATCAAACGCTCCAGAGAACCGAAAGGAGCGCGGTGAATCATCACCGGACGCTTGCGAGTGCCATCTTCAGCAACGTATTCCAAATCAAAACGTTCTGGCAAATTGTAATCTACCTGAACAGTTCCTAATTGCCATTCTCTATCCAACACATCTTGGAAAATGAAATCGAGTTTCGGGCCGTAAAAAGCCGCCTCTCCAATTCCCTCAAAATAATTCATTCCCAAAGTTTCCACCGCGCGGCGGATTGCACCTTGCGCCTTTTCCCAAGCTTC
This sequence comes from filamentous cyanobacterium Phorm 6, assembly GCA_003003725.1. GTDB lineage: Bacteria > Cyanobacteriota > Cyanobacteriia > Cyanobacteriales > Microcoleaceae > Microcoleus. Next base: position 3,629 of record PVWI01000290.1, read on the forward strand.
ATCGGAACCGATGTATTTCTCTAAATTTTCTGGATCGCGGAAACTCAAACGCGCCTTAAAATTCTTCAGTTGCAAACTCTTGAACACTGACAGAATCAAATCTACCACGCTCAAGAATTCAGCATCCAACTGTTCCGGCGTGACAAATAAGTGGGAATCATCCACCGTAAAGCCGCGCACTCTGGTTAAACCGCCCAATTCTCCCGATTGTTCGTAGCGATAAACTGTGCCGAATTCGGCTAAGCGCATCGGTAATTCGCGATAGGAGCGTAGTTCGCTTTTGTAAATTTGAATGTGAAAAGGGCAGTTCATCGGTTTCATGACAAAACCCTGTTCGTTGGCTGCCGCTTCTGCGTCTTCAGCCATCAGCGGAAACATATCTTCTTTGTATTTCTGCCAGTGTCCCGAAATTTTGAACAAATCGACTCTGGCGATGTGCGGTGTCACAACTTGCAAGTAGCCGCGCTTGATTTGTTCTTGTTTCAAGTAATCTTCTAGAATACTTCTCAAAATAGTGCCTTTGGGTGTCCACAAAGGCAAACCGGGGCCAACTGCATCGGCAAAAATAAATAAGCCTAATTCTTTGCCTAATTTGCGGTGATCTCGTCTTAGGGCTTCTTCTTTGCGGTGCTTGTAGGCTTCTAGCTGTTCGGGTGTTTCCCAAGCTGTGCCGTAAATGCGCTGCAACTGAGCTTTGGTTTCGTCGCCGCGCCAGTATGCTCCGGCGAGACTTTCTAGCTCGATCGCCCTTCCGTTGATTTCATTGGTATTATCCAAATGGGGCCCCGCGCACAAATCCCACCATTCGTCACCCAAATGGTAAAGAGTAATCGGTTCAATCAAACCTGCCAAAATTTCTAATTTGTAAGGTTCATTAATCTCCTTAATTCTGCGTTCCGCTTCCTCGCGGCTGACTTCTTCCCGAGTTACAGGCAATTTGCGGTTAATGATTTTGATCATTTCTTTTTTAATTGCCTTGAGATCCTTTTCAGTAAAAGGTTCGGGGCAATCAAAATCGTAATAGAAACCGTTTTCAATCCAAGGGCCAATTGTGACTTGAGCCTTGGGAAATAATTTCTGTACCGCCATCGCCATAACGTGAGATGTGGTGTGGCGAATTTTTTTTAGTTGCTCCGACTCGCTGGTGCGGGGCAACTGAATTTTAACGGACTCTTCTGGAGCGTTCATGGATTCTGAGCTAGACATCGGCTGATTTAGCAATTAATGAGAGTTGCAGTTGCTTCCATCTTACTCAGAATGGGACAGCAACCGCCTACTTCCGGCTGGGGGACTATTACAGGAGTGCTAACTAACCGTAGGGTGCGTCAGCGGGGCAAAGTCTTTAGTCTGGGGTAGTCACATTCAGCCCGCTGACGCACCCTACAAGAGCTGCTGACATTGTTAAATTTATGCACACTCACCTGGTAATTGTGGTTAAACTATTGAATTTTTGTTATAATTATGTTACAAATTGTAAAGAGTGTCTAAGATTAAAATAAATAAATAACCCAGTTTTAATCCATGCTTAATTCCAACTTGCCAGAATCAGAATTGCTCAAAGCGTTACTGGAACCGCTGTTAGAGGATTTTAAATACTGGTTCGAGCGATCGACCAAACTTTTGGAAACTGAGGAAATTCACTTTCTGAGTGGCGAAGATCAATCTGACTTACTGGCGCGAGTCAAGCAGGCTCAGCTAGAAGTAGGCGCGGCTAAAGCTCTATTTCAAGCAACCGGAGGTCAAGTTGCAATTGAAACCGCAGCACTGATGCCGTGGCACAGACTACTCGCCGAATGCTGGCAAGTATCGGCGCGCTTTCGCTCATTGCAGTCGGCTCCCCCTGGAAAATAAAAAGGCAAGTTCAAGTTAAACTCGCGGTCAAATTCCTAACCTTGGGAAATATCGCGGCTGACTTGACAACCCTAAACAGATTTCCAGTTAATAAGTCATTACTTGCCGAAACACTTTTGTAAATTGCTGTGTGGCTGTTTAGCCCGGAGGAGAAAATAATGTTGCATTTGCTTTATATTTTAGCTTTTACCGTTCTAGCTTTTCTGGCCGTCGGTAACTTAATCCGCAGTCTAGTCACAGTAGGTATGGAGTCCCAGCGCCCCCAACAATTCAGGGCAAATAATCGCTACGCATCCTATCCTCGCTCTCAAGGTGTACCCCATCCAGAACTTTTAGACGAATACGGAAACATTGTTAACGAACCCCTGCTAGTGATGCGTTCGCTGACTGTCCAAGACGCCCGCGAACAATTGGATGCTCTCTACAAATCATCTCCCGGCGGCAGCGACGAAGGGGGCGAACTAGCTTGAGCGATGATAGCCACAGCATTTATACTCATGGGCGATCGCTCGGAAAAAAATAATCGGCTGTTAGTTTCTAATTAACCGCTAATTAATAGTGACTTTTGAGAGATACTAAGAAGGGAGCGATCGAAAACTTTTGTCGATCGCTCCTGTTTCATCATCGGCAAAAATGCACGTTGAAGGCTAGATGATCGTCCCAATTTCGCTTTTAGCAGAACTTCTGCAAGCTTTGCCCCAACTGCGGGCACAAATTTATTTCAAATCTTCCATGACAGCGCTGTCTCACGCGATGGAAGACTTGGTTTTGGCGGGCTCCGACGACGAACCGTTAGTCATTGCCAGCTTTCAGCAAGAGCGCTTCTACCGCCATGAAGCTCACCGCTATCGACGAATTGCCGCTCTATCTTCTCAGGTATACGTGCTATCATCACCGGAAACTGAGTTTAAAAACTCCTCAGAACATCACGAAACTGTGGCGTTTGCACCGGAGGACACATTAAGCAAAGAGTGGCACTTAGTCGTGCTGGGGCAACAATACTCAACTTGTCTGATTTGTCAAGAAAAAATTGTGCCGATCGACAACCATGACGATCGTGATCCGCTATTAATAGACCAAGCTCGTAGATTTGAAGGAATTTGGACGTTTGATCGCGAGGTAAGCTGCAAAGCTGCCGAATTGTTGCTGGATAAAATTCTCAAATATCGCCCGGAATTGGCCGAAAAGATCGATCGAGCGCGAACTACCTACAATCTGGCAAAAGCACCGAAAAAAACGCGGAAATCCGCCGCTTCCAAAGCCGCAAAACCCGACAAAAGTGCGGCAAAAGACTCAAAGATTCCCAATCCCAAATTGAGCGACGCTTTTGCCGAACGCTTAGTCACCTACTTGCAAGCAGGCCAGCACAAACTGCTGAAAGCATACAGCGCGATCGCCGCCCAGGAACGCAAAGAACGCCTCATAAACTTAATTACAACGGCAATGCGGCAGTCTCTCAACCCGCAAGAAATCGTCGAAGTCGCAGTCCAAGAATTGGGAACAGCTTTGTCAGCCAGCCGCTGTTTGATTTATCGCTGCAAAGCCACAGATATTGCCGTCAAAATTGATCGCGAGTTTTTGCGTCCAGGCACTACTTCCATGCTCGATCAGACTTGGCAGTTGCAGAAAAATCCCATATTCCGCGATGCCGTCACCCGGCAAGAGCGAGTTTACATCCAAGAGACAGCACAAGACCCGCTGATTGTCAATACAAAATCCCTAGAAAAAACTGTCAAAAATTGGCAGATTATCTCTTGGTTAATGGTGCCAGTGCTTTATCAGGGGCGGGTGTTGGGCATGGTGGAAATGCACCAATGCCGATCGACTTCGCCTTGGGAAGAAGACGAAATTGCTTTAGTAGAGGCGATCGCCACCCAACTCGGAGCAGCCTTAATTCAAGCAGAAACCTACGCCCATTTAGAAGAGCTAAATCAACAATTAGAAGCATTAGATCGCACTCGCAGCAATCTAATCGCCATCACCGGACACGAACTCCGCACTCCGCTTTCTACCATTCAAGTTTGTCTAGAAAGTTTGAATTCCGAACCAGATATGCCCCAAGAATTGCGACAAATCATGTTAGAAACTGCTCTCGGTGATGCCGATAGAATGCGGAAACTCGTGCAGGATTTCTTAACACTTTCTCACTTAGAAAGCGGGCGAGTTAAATGGAATGTAGAATCGCTGACGCTGCAAGAATGCGTTGATTTGGCCCTCAGCAGCGTGCGATCGCGCGGCGGAGTCGATCGCAAGTTGCCGCAAATTATGGCCGAAGTATCCGAAGAATTGCCTCTAGTGCAAGCTGACGGCGAGTGGTTGGTGGAGGTACTGTCCAAACTGCTAGAC
>PVWI01000053.1 GCA_003003725.1 filamentous cyanobacterium Phorm 6
GTCTTTTGTTTTTGCGGACTGAAGTCCGCACTACGAACCTAGCACGCTTAGTCTTTTGTTTTTGCGGACTGAAGTCCGCACTACGAACCTAGCACGCTTAGTCTTTTGTTTTTGCGGACTGAAGTCCGCACTACGAACCTAGCACGCTTAGTCTTTTGTTTTTGCGGACTGAAGTCCGCACTACGAACCTAGCACGCTTAGTCTTTTGTTTTTGCGGACTGAAGTCCGCACTACGAACCTAGCACGCTTAGTCTTTTGTTTTTGCGGACTGAAGTCCTCACTACTAACCTAGCGCGCTTAGTCTTTTCTTTTTGCGGACTGAAGTCCTCACTACTAACCTAGCGCGCCACCAGCATATCCGATCGCCCGAGAACTCTCATATCTTCCTCATCAAGTTCGACTGATGTACCGCTGCGAATTAGTTCCACAAAATCCTCATTCGGTACCATGATACACAAAGTGTACAAACGTTCGTCACCCGTATTCTCAATTACGTGAGTAGCCATTGGAGGCACTAACAAACTATCTCCCGGTTTAATACTAACTGTTTTGCCGTCGCAGGTTGCTTGTCCTCTTCCTTTGAGTACAAAAAACATTTCTACTGCCAATTTGTGGCGGTTGGGAGGAGTTTTGCCACCCGCATCGAAGATTTCGACGCAAACAGTTAATGAAACATTAGCTGTTGCCGGATCGAAGACGATCGCTAATCTATTAGTATCACCGGGGCTGATGCGAAATGCTTGGTAATCTTGAGGAGATTTCATAACAGGAATCATGCACTGATTTGTCATTGTTTTTTGTTTTTAATTGTTAATTATCGTAGGAGCGATGCCCCCCGTGCCCGCCCACTCAGTGTCTTAATCGAGAGGGCGAACCGCAGGGGATTGCCTCTATGCTAATTCGTGATTGCTATTTAATTGCTTCTAACATAGCCTGAGAATCTGACAAAAACCCAAAACATTGTTTAACGTTATAAAGAGTAGCTTGCCAGCAATACTCTGGAGATGTGGTAGCTGTACAATCTTTGACTAAAATGCAGTCGTAATTTAAAAAACAAGCATCTTGCAGCGTAGCCATGACGCACTGATCGGCGTTTACTCCTCCAAAGAAAAGTGTAGTTCTTCCCAGGTTCCGCAAGATACTATCTAAAGGAGTATCCCAAAAGCCACTCATCCGATATTTATCAACGCAAATATCCTCCGGTTTAGGTGTCAATTCATCCACAACGGCTGCCGCCCAACTCCCCGCCATCAACACAGATGCGCCGTTTTTTGGCAGCGGATCTCCTAAACCTACGCCGTCGCCTGTGGGATTGTAAACGTGACGCGAAGCTGCACTAATATTGAGCAAATCGGCGCGGTTTCCCCAGTTGATCCAAATAATTGGCATGGCGTGCGATCGCAATTTTGGCAGTAAATTTTGTAAAGAATTAATTGGACTTCTAGCGGGCGTTACATCTACGCCAATGTGTGCTAGCCAACCGTCGGGATGACAGAAATCGTTTTGCATATCTATCACCAACATTGCAGCTTTTGCTAAATCCACACGCAGGGTTTTAGTTTCTGTTTCTAAAGTAACAATTTCTGGGTCAAGTTGCGATCGGCTGATATCGGCAATTTTGGCATCAACTTTCCAAGCATTCGGCGGTACGCCCAAGGTACGGAGAGAATCAGGATTCATATGGATTGTGACTCAAAAACAATTTCAATTTTAGAACTATTTGATTCATCCTAACTTGCGATCGCCTAAATCTTTGTTAAAATTAAGTATCCGGCGCAACTTTTTTGATAAATTTTAGAATTTATTAATTTTAACGTCTTGCAATCCTAAAATAGGAATAGATATAAATTCACGCAAAGAGTAAATCGATGAGTTTTACAATCCAAAATGCTTTAATTCCGGTTGACAGGGGTTATGAAACCGCAGACGTGCAAGTGGCGGATAATTGCATAAGTGCGATCGCCCAAAATCACCCCCCATTGAATTCCCCCCCTTACCAAAGGGAAGATAGGGGGGGTGGAACAATAATTGACGGCAAAAATAAGCTGCTGCTGCCCGGTTTTGTCAACGCGCACACACACTCTTCTGAAATGTGGCAGCGCGGGATTATTCCCCCTTTGCCACTGGAGTTGTGGCTTGCAGAATTGTACGATTTTACGCCTCTCGATCCCGAACAAGTTTATTTGAGCGCCCTGGGTACTGCGGTAGAAACATTGCTATCTGGCGGCACAAGCGTAGTCGATCATTTAGTTTTGATTCCTGGGCAAGAATTAGAGACAATCGCCGCTGCTGTTCGAGCTTATCAAGAAATTGGTATCCGTGCTTTTATCGGGCCATTAATTCAAGATGAATCCCTTACAGCGGGAATGCCTGCGGGTGATGGCGCGATGGAACACGCTGCTTACATTCGCTCGACAAAGGCAACTTTGGAATTAATGGAAGCTGCAATAAAACAGTTTCACAATCCCGAAAAAGGTGTTAATATATTGCTGGCGCCGACTGGAATTCAACTGTGTTCTGATGCTTTGTTTGAAGGCTGCATCGATTTGGGCGATCGCTACAATCTTTGCCTGCACGCCCACCTCCTAGAAACCTCCGCCCAAAAACAACTAGCTCACGAAAAATACGGTTGCAGCGCCGTCGAACATCTGCAAAAAATCGGTTTTTTAACTCCTCGCACTTCCTTAGCCCACTGCGTCTGGCTGGAAGATTCCGACATCGCAATTCTGGCAGAAACTAAATCGACAGTTGTACACAATCCCCTCAGCAACCTGCGGCTGGGAAGCGGAATTGCACCAATTTTGAAATATCGTCAAGCGGGAGTCAACGTATCTTTCGGCTGCGACGGCGCTGCTAGCAACGACTCTCAAGATTTGCTGGAAGCGATTAAAATGGGTTCGATTCTGCACAATATCACGGATTTGGATTACCGCCACTGGATTACACCGCGCGAGTCTGTAGAAATGGCATCGCTGGGCGGAGCGAAAGGCTTGAATCTCGCCGATGAAATGGGTTCGCTGACAGTTGGAAAAAAAGCCGATTTTGTGCTGTATGATTTAACCAGTTTATCATTGTTGCCGCGCACAGACCCGATTGGTTTGCTAATATTGGGGAGACCGACTAATGCGGTAGATAGTGTTTGGGTGAACGGCAAACAAATTGTTGCTGAAGGAAAGGTGAAAACAATTGATGTTGATGATTTGAGGCGGCAATTATTCGATCGCAGTGAGTGGAGTAGCCAACGTCAATCGCCAATGGTGGGGGAGATTGAAGCGCACTACCGCCAAGTAATGAAGTTGTCACTCGGCGGTTGAAACCGCGACTATACAGACAAAACCCGCCTCCGCAGGTTGAAGAAAGTAAGGTGCGCAGTGCGCACCCTACAGTATGATGTTAAGCTGTGATGTTTGCGGAAAATTGATGATTAAACTGCATAAATGGCAGCGGATACTGGCTTTAATAGTTGTTTTTGCGATCGCCCTTACCTCCTCCGCGATTTTCTCTCCCAGCCTCTCGGCTCAAACTCCGCCCAAAACCCCAAAAACCGAATTGCGCGGCATTTGGCTGACTAATATTGATAGCGATGTGATATTTTCGCCCAAAAACATCACAGACGCTGTAAATAGGCTAGACAAACTGAACTTTAATACCATTTATCCTACGGTTTGGCAAGGGGGTTATACCATTCATCCCAGCGCTGTAGCCAAACGAGTATTCGGATATTTAAACGACCCCACACCCACATTAAAAGGGCGAGATGTCCTCAAAGAAATCATTACAGCAGCACATAAAAAAGGTATAGCAGTAATCCCTTGGTTTGAGTTTGGTTTCATGGCCCCCGCTGACTCAGAATTAGCCAGACTGCACCCTGATTGGCTAGCAAGGCGACGTGACGGTTCAACTATTTGGAAAGAAGGCGTAAACGATCGAGTTTGGCTGAGTCCTTTTCATCCTGAAGTACAGAAATTTATCCAACAGTTAGTTGTCGAACTTGTCGCTAATTACGATTTAGATGGCATTCAATTTGACGACCATTTCGGCTTACCATCAGAATTTGGATACGAACCGTTGACAGTATTAATGTATCAGAAAGATATCAAAGCCCGTCCCTCCAACGATTCCCGCGAAACCTTTTGGATTCGCTGGCGCGCCGATAGAATCAACGACTTTATGGCGCGACTTTTTACAGTCATCAAAGCCCGCAAACAAAAATGTATTGTCAGCTTATCTCCCAACCCTTTTCACTTCGCATTACCTGCACACTTACAAGACTGGTTTACCTGGGAAAGACGCGGTTACATCGAAGAAATTGTGTTGCAGGTTTATCGCAGCGATATCAAGCGTTTTAATCAGGAGCTCGAACGGGAAGAAGTTAAACTGGCAAAAGTACATATTCCAACTGCGATCGGAATTTTAACTGGTTTAAGAAATAGTTCGGTTCCGCTTAAACAAATTCAAGAGCAAGTGCAAGAAGTGCGAAAAAGAAACTTTGCTGGTGTCTCTTTCTTTTTCTACGAAAGCTTGTCGAGTTGGGCTAAAGAAACCCCCCAACAGCGAGACTCTGCACTGCGAAACTTTTTTCCTACAAAAATACCACGCCCCTCTGTTTAAAGGTTCGTATTCAGAACTTTAGTCCGTCTTTCTTGGATTATGAAGCAATACGGTTCACTTAACACTATTTATGCCCCGGAGATCCCCCTCGCATCCCCCGAAAGCAAGGGGGACTTTGAGAGCATTATTGTCCCCCCCCTTTTTTAATGGGTGTGCCAGGGAGATATCTCTTAAGTGAACCGTATTGGATCATGAAGGACTAAAGTCCTCACTACAAACCTTTTAATTGCTAATGTTGAAACAAGAAATATTCTACCGATTCATTATTTTTAATTTATGCTTCGCTACTTTACTAGCTATCGGCTACCTGACTCCGAGGAAGTGGGGAAATTACTCACAGACAAATTGCACAATTCCCATTTACATTTCCAATCAAGGCATTCACACCGAAATCATCGTTCCAGTTAAGAATGAATATTTTAACTGGAATCAATATTTACCTCTAACCGAAATCGGGCGGGATACTAATTTTGAGTATAAATATTTGTCTTTCGGCTGGGGAGACAGAGCTTTTATGCTGGAAGAAACCCCAACGTCAAAAGGTATCAACCCAGTTATAGCTTTCAAGGCGCTATTTCTCCCTACTCCCTCTACTTTGCAGATCCAAGGTTATCTGGTTTTTCCTCGAAAAATAGAAACAAAATGTGTTAAGATTAGTGCGGAAAATTATCTAAGGATGGTAAATTTTATTAAAAATTCGTTTCAATTAGACGCAGCCGGTAATAAAATGAAAATCAGTTACGGCTACCACAACAACGACAGTTTTTATGAAGCAAAAGGTAGTTACTCGATTTTGAGAACTTGCAATGATTGGACGGCGGAAGCTTTGCGAAAAGCTGAGGTAAACACTCCTTTGTGGTCAACTCTATCGTCATCGATTATGTTTCATTTAAACAGCGGTTGTGAATGTAGCTGAAGGAAGAAGGAAGAAGGAAGGAGGAAGAAGGAAGAAGGAAGGAGAGTTGTCCAATTCGCAATTACCAATTACCAATTACCAATTACCAATTACCAATTACCAAATTATGAATGTCATTCCAGCGATCGACCTTTTGGATGGAAAATGCGTCAGACTCTATCAGGGAGACTACGCGAAGTCTCAAATTTTTAACGACAACCCCGTCGAAGTCGCCAGACAGTGGGTAAATCAAGGCGCGACAATGCTGCATTTGGTAGACCTCGATGGCGCAAAAGCGGGTCATCCTGTAAACTTAGCAGCCATTGAGGCGATCGTCCGTGCAGTAGACGTTCCCTGTCAACTAGGAGGCGGAATGCGCGATCGCCCTTCTGTCGCGGCGATTCTCAATTTAGGTGTTCAGCGCGCCATTCTCGGCACTGTCGCCGTCGAACAACCGCAATTAGTCGGCGAATTGTGCACCGAATTTCCTGGTCAAATTCTCGTCGGTATCGATGCCAGAAATGGTAAAGTTGCAACCAGAGGCTGGTTGGAAACATCGGAAGTTTTAGCAACAGAATTGGCGCAGAAAATGGCAGAATTAGGGGCAGCGGAAATTATTTACACCGACATTCACCGTGATGGTACTATGGAAGGGCCGAACTTGGAATCCTTGCGATCCATTGCTAACGCTATTTCGATTCCGGTGATTGCTTCCGGCGGCGTTAGTTCGATCGCAGATTTGTTGACTTTGTTGGCTTTGGAACCAATTGGTGTCAAAAGTGCGATCGTTGGTAGAGCAATTTATACCGGCGATATCTTGCTAAAAGAAGCAATTCAAGCCGTCGGACAAGGGCGGTGGCAAGATGTACCCCCAGATTTGGGTTCTTCCAGTTTTGCTTGAACATCTAAATCCGCACAACCAGCCTTTTAAAAACCGGATTCCTTGAGTTTGTCTGCGTCCACAATTATCTGATTAGAATGTCTTTCTTATCTTCATTGTACCATGTTTTTTAACCCAACAATTACAGCTTTAAGTTCTGGGATGGCATCTTTAACTGCTCCCATACCTTTGCTAGCAACAGTCGATCCAGAAAATTCGCCGATCGTTCTGAGCGGAGTTCTGCTCAGTTTGGTAGTGATTTATCTTGCCAGCAAATTAGGCGCGGAAGCGGCTCTAAAATTTAATTTTCCACCAGTTTTGGGTGAACTTGTAGCAGGGGTGATTGTTGGCGTATCCGCTTTGAACCTGATCGTTTTTCCCGAAGGCGGACTGTCAGCATCCAACTCAGGAATTATGACTGTTTTGCAGTCGATAAATCCTATGTCCCCTGCCTCCGTCACCAGCGTGTTTGAATCGCAGAGCGAAATCATTTCTGTGCTGGCTGAATTGGGGGTGATTATTCTACTGTTTGAAATTGGTTTGGAGTCGGATCTCAGACAACTCAAAGAAGTAGGAATTCAAGCCACCTTTGTCGCTGTTGTCGGCGTAGTAGTTCCCTTTGCTGCGGGTACTGCGGGCTTGATGATAATTTTTCACACGGCGGCGATTCCGGCAATTTTTGCAGGGGCTGCTTTGACGGCCACCAGCATCGGAATTACCTCGAAAGTTTTGTCTGAATTAGGACGGCTGAAATCCAAAGAAGGTCAAATCATTGTCGGGGCGGCAGTAATTGACGACGTGCTGGGAATTATTGTCTTGGCGGTAGTTGCTAGTTTAGCGAAAACAGGTGAAATTGATGTTGTCAATGTCATCTATTTAATCATTGGTGCAACTGCATTTCTGCTAGGTTCAATTCTGTTGGGCGGCATCTTTAATAAAACCTTTGCCGCTGTAGTTGACAAACTGAAAACTCGCGGAAATATCGTCATGCCGGCATTTATTTTTGCTTTTTTCATGGCTTTTATCGGCAACGCAATTCATCTCGAAGCGATTTTGGGTGCCTTTGCGGCTGGTTTAGTGTTAGATGAAAGCGATGCCCGCAACGAGTTGGATGAGTTGATTAAACCCGTCGCAGATTTGTTTGTACCCATCTTTTTTGTGACGGTGGGAGCGCGCGCCGATTTGGGCGTTTTGAACCCAACAGTGCCGGATAATCGGGCGGGACTTTTGATTGCCGTGTTTTTGATTGTAGTGGCGATTTTGGGCAAGTTGGTGACTGGTTGGGCGGTGTTTGGTCAGCCTGGAATCAATCGATTGGCGATCGGAGTTGGGATGATTCCTCGGGGCGAAGTCGGGTTAGTTTTTGCCGGTATCGGTTCGGCTAGCGGGGCTTTGGATAAGCCGCTGGAAGTTTCGATTATTATCATGGTAATTCTGACGACTTTTTTAGCTCCACCTTTTCTCCGGATTGCCTTTGGCGATACGGTAGAGCCTCCAGCTAGCGGGGAACCTTCCAATATCTAAGAAGAAACCGGGTTTCTGGCAATTCTGCAAAGTCTAAGAAACCCGGTTTGTCAGATTTTCTCGGTTGGGTGGCAAAATATCTAAGAAGAAACCGGGTTTCTGGCAATTCTGCAAAGTCTAAGAAATCCGGTTTGTCAGATTTTCTCGGTTGGGTGGCGTAAGATTTAGGAAGAAACCGGGTTTCTGGCAATTATCCAACAAATTTCACCTGCAATTAACCAAACAAATAAGGACACGGCAATGCCGTGTCCCTACAGAAATTAACTCAATTTGCTATTACTTAACAAACAGCATTTCTTGATAAGTAGGTAGCGGCCACAAATCATCAGCCACTTCACCTTCCAAAGCATCGGCATACTGGCGAACCTCATCCATCAAAGGACGAATAGTTTGCGAAGCATACTGCATATGATCTTCTGTCGAAGCAAAATCATGCTTGCTCAAAGCAGCACTCAACTTGCTCGCAGTATCCATCATCGACTTAACCAGTGTCGCGACTTTTTCGGCAGTTGCCTTTTCCAGTTCAATCCCAATCTCTTTCAAGCCAGCAATCGTGCTGGAAAGATCAGACAAATACCTCACCGCAGCCGGATAAATTATGGTTTTGGCGATGCTTCCGACCAGTTTTGCTTCGACTTCAATTGCCAGCAAATACTGCTCTGCATAGACATCATAACGGCTTACCAATTCAACCGGAGTCAGAACACCTGTCTTTTCAAACAAGTCTTCAATGTATCCTGCTTTCAACACAGGCAAAGCATCGGCGGTAGTCCGCAAGTTAGCTAAACCCCGTTCCTCAGCCATTTTGTGCCATTCTTCAGAATAGCCGTTGCCACCAAATACCACAGTGCCGTGATCGTCCATCACTTCTTTCAGGACTGTTTGGATGGCAGAATTCAGGTCAGTTCCCTTAGCCAAATCGCTTTCTAATTTGTTAGCAACCCAGTCCAAAGAATCGGCCAGAATTGTATTCATCGCCACCAGCGGGCCCGAAACAGATTGACCAGAACCTACTGCACGGAATTCAAAGCGGTTTCCAGTAAAGGCAAAGGGCGAAGTCCGGTTTCTGTCGCCAGCATCTTTGATGAAAGTAGGCAGTGTTTCTACGCCTAAATTCATGATTCCCCGACCTTGAGAACCCTTAACTCCTCCCTTGCTAATTTGCTCGAAGATATCTTCTAATTGCGAGCCCAAATAGACGGAGATAATCGCTGGTGGAGCTTCGTTTGCACCTAATCGGTGGTCATTGCTGGCAGTTGCAACTACCGCACGCAACAAGGGGCCGTATTTGTGAACTCCGCGAATCACAGCGCCGCAGAACACGAGGAATTGCACGTTAGAGTGCGGTGTATCACCGGGGTCTAATAAGTTTCCTTGGGTGGCATTGCCAACAGACCAGTTGACGTGTTTGCCGGAACCGTTAATGCCTGCGAAGGGCTTCTCATGCAACAAGCAAATAAAACCATGTTTCTTCGCAGTGTTGCGGAGAATTGTCATGGTTAATTGTTGGTGGTCACTGGCGACGTTTGCGGCTTCAAAAAATGGTGCAATTTCAAATTGACCCGGTGCTACTTCGTTGTGGCGGGTTTTGGCAGGAATTCCCAGGCGGTACATTCTTTCTTCTACTTCCTGCATGAAGACTTGAACGCGCTCTGGAATGGCTCCAAAATAGTGGTCGTCAAATTGCTGACCTTTGGCGGGAGGTTTGCCAAATAGGGTGCGACCTGCTAACATTAAGTCGGGGCGGCTGTTGGCGAAATTAGAATCTACCAGGAAGTATTCTTGTTCGGCACCGCAACTGGAATTTACGGGAGCAACTTCGGTATTTCCTAATAGCTTTAATACTCTGGTTGCTGCTTTGTTCATGGCAGCAATGGAGCGCAAAAGTGGTGTTTTCTTGTCTAGTGCTTCACCTGTCCAGGAGATGAAAACAGTGGGAATGCACAATGTCATGCCGTTGTCTGTTTCCATGACATAGGCGGGGCTGGTGACATCCCAGGCTGTGTATCCACGAGCGGCGGCGGTGGAACGAATGCCGCCGTTGGGGAAGGAGGAACCATCGGGTTCGCCTTGTACGAGAAGTTTACCTGCAAATTCTGAAATAACAGAACCGTCGCTTTGGACTGAGATGAAACCGTCGTGTTTTTCGGCGGTGCTGTTGGTGAGCGGGTAGAATACGTGGGCGTAGTACAGTGCGCCTTTGGAAATAGCCCAATCTTTCATGGCTACTGCAACGACATCAGCTACGCAAGGATCGAGTGTTTGCCCGGTTTGAACGGTATTTTTTACTGATTTAAAAATGCTTTTGGGCAGGCTTGCTTGCATTTTGCTCAGACTAAAAACGTCTGTTGCCCACATATCTTCGAGCCGCTTGGGAGGCTGGGCGGGCATCAGTTTGCGGTTGACAATTTGAGAAATTGCTTGAACGCGCGATTGGTTTCCACTCATGGTTATTTTTATGGGGATTATGGGACGAGTAGTTGTGAAAAAATAGATACTAGCAGAAGTATAACCCTTGACGAATATGTTGGCTTTACCTTACATCTTACACCATTACAAATAAGCCTTTTAAGGGCGGGCGGGATGCCCACCACATAAGAAATTTGATATCTTTTGGAACAGGCATCTTGCCTGTTCTTGAGAATGGTGCAACATCTGAGATTTACCCAACATTTTTAGTCTGAACTCACTTTTTGGAGAATGCCTTTTTTGCCAGGCTCTTAAAGATTGGAGGAGCGAGGCGGAATTTCTTGGCTGTCCGTGTTGATGAGAATCCAGTGTTAGATAGATGCGGTTGGATTTCAGTTATTAGCAATAAAATAGATGACAGGAGCCTGTACTAACTTGAGTCAACATGATAGATGTCGGCGCTGCACAGATTTAGTAGCTAATCTTCGCCCTGGTAAGCTCAAAAATTTTGTGCGAGTCAATTCCGATGAATTCTGGTCAAAACTACTTATGGTTTTTCACTGTTGGGCGATCGATAAATCGCAGTCCAGCAAACAACGCACTTGTTTAAGTTTTGGAGAATTATGGAGAGTACACAATCTACTCTTGGAGAGTCTAAACAATGATTAAGGAAATAAATGTATCGTAGGCTACAGAATATTATTTTTAGTCGATCGCCCGATCGCACGGATAGCTCTATGTGTAGGGTGCGCCATAAAACCGTACTTATGGCGCACCCTACAGATGCAGTTAGTTTCACCTCTGAATTGAAAATAACTGTTGTCGAACCAGTCGTTTATAGACATCTAATCCTAACTTCTTAGCTCTGATATCCTCGGTTAACTTTTTGATCGGGAGTTTGTGAGTATGTTGCTGCTCTACAATCGCCCACTCGTTTTTGCGATAGATTGCTTCCCCTTCTTTTCTAGCTTGCTTAAACATTTGACGCATTGCTGAAGAGCTCATTTGACGATCGCTCTCACAGTAGGCATTCATCGTTTTGCCGATCGCCCAAGTTGCCATAAACGCATCAGATGCCCCTAAATTCGTGCCCAGGTTCGGTAATAACTTGGCGATGTCGATCGCAGTCAGCCAAGCCGACACAAAGCCCAAACTGCCCACAATCCCCTCAAATAACGTTTCAGATTCGAGATCCGTATAGCCCCAAAGTCCGCCAACTTCCGAAATTAAAGCGAACTGAATATCAAGGGCTACCGACTCCGTATAGGTACTCATCAACGGAGACGGAAATCCCCCTAGTACAGCAGTCGCCATCGCACCGTGCAAGATTTTTTGATCGATCACTTCCGCCCGTTGGTGAGCATCCTTAATCGGTTGAATATTGCCGTCTCCTTGAATCGTATAACTTTGATCGACTAAGCTATGCAACTGCTCCAGCGTGGCTGGATCTAAATTGAAAGTGTCCTTAATTTGCCCAATAATCAATTGTTCAGACGGATGAGGTTCTGCCTTGCCAGTGGTCAAACGATAGGCTGTATAGTAAGTTAGCTCCTGTTCAGCTAGCGTGGTAATTTGAGCCAATTCTGTCGCAAGATCGATCGACTCATCGAGTAAATGATCCCACATCATCCCCCTCGGTAGCAATCTCGCACTAGAGCGAAGTTGAACTTTTTCCGACTCTTTTAAAATGCCATCGGCTTTAGCAACACAAATCAGCACTTTCAGCCTAGCCAAAGCTTCCACTGAGATTACCGGAGTCTCAGCATTAGCCACCGTAAGCTGAGCATTTGGGCGATCGGGTTCTGGAACAATCAACAGCGGACAAGTGACACGGTGTAGAATAAATTGGCTCAAACTACCCAACAACATTTCCTGTAACTGATCGCGTTTGCGTCGCCCCATCACAATCATATCGACATTTTGCGATCGCTTCAAAATGCTATCCCCAAACTCTTCATTCGTGATGACATAATTCAGTTCGCAGAGGGATTCTAGCGGATGAAAAAGCTCTTTGAGTTCTTCTCTACTGATTGAATTCGGTGCAGTTTCGTGACTGGGAGCAGATTCTGCATAATCTAACTCAGGTTCAGTTATATGCAGAATCGTCATTTTAGCCTGAACTTGGGTTCCCTTCAACCAAACTTTCAGAAAGTCCACAATCGCGATCGAATTCGGGGAAATATCAGCGGCGACTAAAATCTTCATTGTCTAAATTCACTCCTAATCTTCTATATCAAGCTGCCGTCTAGCAATTTCATCAATGTCTTGAAATTGCCCTGCTTTAGCAGCCCACAACAAACCAAAAATCACAAACAAACTAATCGGAAGCAGCACCCAAACCAGCGACCACATCACTACCGTACCATCTCCAACGCCAAACCAACTACTGTGCATGACTACTTCTTTAGTCATTTGCTCGATCACAGTCAGCAATGGTAAAAGTGTATAAACTATGAGTTGATTGAACATGATGTTTAACCTATGACGATGATTCTACTGGTGATTTCCAAGCCCCTAAAGACTGGATGTAATCAGTTAAATCAGATAGTTCTTGTTTGGATAGGTAATCGTAGGCGGGCATGATCGACATTGGGTTATAGTCACGCGGATTCTTAAAGTGTCCGATCAAATAATCCCGTGCAGGTTCACCAATTTCTCTCCTCCAAATCTGCCCTTCATTGGATAAATCTGGGCCTTGGCGAGCGGTTCCTAGAAGGTGGGGGCGATCGTAATAATAGTCACCCGATTTAGAAATCCCGTATGTCGATGCTAAATTTTCATCTGCTTTCACACTTCGTACCTGCTGAGAATGACAGTAAACACAGCCTTCTCTGGTATAAATGTGCCGCCCTTTTAATTCCGATGGTGTGTAAGCTACCAAGCCCACGCTGGGCACAGTGATCGACGATGTAAATGCGGGTGCGACGGCTAAACCGCTAAAGGCTAATCCAAACAAGATGGATAACCCAATGATAATCGGAAAAACTCGAATGTACCTCATTTTTGTGTTGCCTCTAATTTTGACTATTTTCTGGTACTAATGATTTTTCAGCAGATTCTGTCGATGTCGTCAGCGTTTGCCAAATATTCCACAGAAACACGCTTTGTCCGACTAACAACATACCGCCACTGATCGCACGTACAATGTTGTATGGTGTACGCAGCATCATGGTTCCAGTGGGTGAATTTCCCATTTCCCATTCGTTGCCTTCAATTAAGCCGATCGCAGCCATTGAAGCAACATAGCCCACAATCCCCAACACAGTCAGCCAGAAATGCCATTCTGCCAAGGATTGCGAGTAGGATAATTTACGTGATTTTTCCAGATAGAAATAGGTAAATGCTACCAATCCAGCGATCCCAAATCCGAGGAATCCTAAGTGCACGTGGGCGATCGTCATGTAGGTAAAATGAATCTTGGCATTGAAGGACATAATTGCCAAGGAGCTACCCCACAGAGACGCGCCAGCATATCCCAAGTACGCCAAGATGCTAAAACGATAGCTCACGTCTGTCTTCAGCACAGATAGCGCTCCGAGGGCTGTACCGCCGAAATTGACGATCGTCGCAAACACCGGCACAAACATCGCCAACGAAGCCGTAACCGAAGCAGACATCACCCACATTGGCACAGGCCCCCAAATCACATGATGCCCGCCATTCCAGGGATAGAAAGCAGCTAATGTCCAGAAACCAACAAAGGAAATTGTGTGGCTATAAAGCGGTTTTTTCACCTGTTTTGGCACAATATAATAGAGTGTCGCCAATCCCAATGTGGTCAACCAAATGCCGAACAAATTATGACTGTAGAACCAATTAACGATCGCATCTTCGACGCCGCTAAATCGATTCGCATTACCCAAAGTGTAGTAAATAGGGAATGGAATAATCGCCAACAAAATATACCACAAAGAAACATATAGCCGTTGTTCGCGCCGCTGCACAAAGGTAGAGAAAATATTACCTGCGACAGCGATTTCTAGCAAACCAAATCCCATATCAAACGGAAACGGAATCTCTGAGTATTCTTTGCCTTTGCTGAAACCCATCATGATTGCCAGACAACCACCCAGTAAATTGAAATTCCATCCCCAAGCGGTTAATGCTCCCAGTGTTTCTGAAAACAATGGGGCTTGAGTGAGGCGAGGAACCATATAAAACGCGGCTCCCAAATATCCCATGCTCATGAAGCCAAAGATACCGATATTGACGTGAACTGGACGCAATCGTCCATAGGCAAGGGCTGGAATGCTTTGTAAGAACTCTGGATAAAACAGTTTTACTGCTCCAATTATCCCGATAATCATCGCAATTGTTAGCCAAAACAAGCCCGAAAATAGCCACACCTGCATCGCGTGATCGGTGCGCTCCAGGGCGTGAATACGGAAAGGATTCGGCTGAGGCTGAGTAGATAAGATTTTGGTTTGGGTAATCGTATCTGAATTAGTCTGAGTTGAAGTCATGAGGTTCACTAAAACAGGAATGATTTCCCTCTGAAAGTTGACAATGTGATGCAATTCTAAAGACAACGTAAAATGTGTCTTTTTATATACAAAATCGATAAATGTACTTTTTTATGGTAACGCACATTTTCTGTAAAATACCATGATGCTCGATTTATCGCAGCGTCAAAAGACCGATCGTCAAACTCCTGTATCGATCGGGAGCCGAAGGGCAAATGTTGAAAGGTCGATCGACTTTTAGGGCAGTTTCATTACACCCAAACTTCAAATTTTGAGCCAAATTAACCTTATTTCTTTATTTTTTGCGATGTGGAACGGCCCGGAGAGCCCGTTCTTGAGAATCGTGCAAGATATGATATCGTTTGCGGTTGCATAGAAATTATTAGTAGCGGAAATTAGGAGACGGCGCAACTTGAATGCTTCATCCTATTCACCAACGATTTAGACTGCTAAAGCACGATTTCTTAAAGGTACAAGTGCTTGATGCAAGACACTAGGCTTGGCGTTGAGATATACCTCACTGCCATTTATCTGGTTATATCCAACCACAATCGCCCCTACTGTTGTGCCAATCTCTGGATACATTTCGGCGCTCATTATCCCCTCATCTAAAAAGTCTGGAATCTTAATTAATCCCTTGACTGTCGCCTCACCTAGATCGACAAATACACCAAAAGGAGAGTGGTATTCCACCTTACCCTGTACAAACTGACCCAATCGATATTTAGACTTGATTTGCTCTAAAATTGGATTATTCATCTGATTCACCATGACTTAAGAATACGCGGAAATTGATTGAGGATTGAAAACAAACTCTGGGGAATCACTACCTCAATCTGATCTCGACCATCTTTCTCATCATAGCGATACTCCAACGGCTGGAAATACTCGCTATAAACTACGGGAGCGATCGAAACCTATAGATTCTATAGAGTAATTGGATAGATATGTTAAAATATTCCTTAAATATGAAACTGTTCGAGCTTGCCTTATGGAAACTATTTTTACTCCTAGCGAAGCTGCTGCATTCGTACAGTTGCCCGCGAAACAGGTATACAGTGAACTGGAATACCGAGTCATTGTGTCTGTACCTAATTCACCAAGCCTTCCCTTTGCGGCATTAATTTACCTCCGAGCCCTGAAAGAGATAAACTTTACATTCTCAGTTGACTATCGCTCGCTGCTTTACCAGCGGTTAGTAGATGCTTGGGAGCAACGGATGTATAGTATTGAAATCGGCAATTTTTTTACGTTACATCTAGATGCGATCGCCATTGAATTGTCTGACATAATTACACGTTTCAAGGATTGGCAAAAGCGTTTAGTTACTGATGCAAATATTATGGGAGGAGAAACCGTTTTTCCAAATAGTCGCCTCACTGTTCGCCGGATTGGATCGATGCTCGAACGCGGTGAATCATCGGAGGTGATTCGCGAGGATTACCCATACTTATCTCAGGAAGATTTGGAGTTTGCCCAGATATATGTGAGAGCATATCCAAGTGTTTCAGGACTTACGCACAGAGACTATCTGTAAGTTGCCCACTTATCGCATTGCCCTCACAGATAGTATACAGACTGTTGCATTTGGTAATTTCTATGTTTGATGCTGTAAAAAACATTAAGATCCTGATTGACGAGGATCTTTCGCCTGCTGTAGCGCGCAATCTGTGCGAAGAGCTTTTGATAGATGCAATTGCAGTTCGCGATCGCGGTTTGCTCGGTATGGACGATCGTAGTATTTTAGAATACGCCTTTAATGACGATCGCATACTGGTGACAGCTAATGTCGGCGATTTCGAGAGGTTTGCACGCGCCTGCGAAGTTCATGCTGGCATTATTTTTATTTCCGAAGGCGACTTGCTGCGCAGCGAACAGATTGCGATCGTTAAAGAAGCTGTCGCTGCAATATATACTGAACTGGAAGCTGGACGCGATATGGTAAATAGAGTGCTTTACATAGCAGCAAACGGCACAAAGAATTTCGAGACTTTACCGCCAGATATGTCAAAAGAAGCATAGTATTTCAGCCTTTTGCCAGATGACAACTCTTAGCTGCTCGCAGCAATATCGATAATATTTAGAGTCAGAGTGTATGCCGCAATACTTCGGAAAACTCCAAACAACAGAACAGCCTTGGTCAATTATTGACTCTGTACAATCTGTCAATCAAGACGATTCCCTACGGGATAGCTGCGCCGCGCGCACAATTAACTTTAACTGTAGCAACTCCTCTCTCAAAATCAGCATCCTCGCGCCAAACCTAATCCGAGTGCGAATGTCGCCGACAGGGGAATTTAAAGATCGATCGCACTCAGTAACTCTCCCCGACGAAGAGTGGGAAATCGTGCCCTTTGAAGTGCGAGAAACCGACGAAAAAATCGAAATAGAAACAGCACAAATAATAGTTTCTGTCAAGCGATCGCCCGCTGCAATCGAATGCTTCGACAAATCGGGAAAACCCTTTGCTAGCGACTGCGATCGCAATATGGGATGGCGCGCCGGTGCAACCGCAGCCTGGAAGCGCATCGAAGCCGACGAACACTTCTACGGTTTCGGCCAGCGCACCGGCTTCCTCGACAAACTCTCGGAAGTCAAGACAAACTGGACAACCGACGCCCTAGACTACAATTCCCTCACCGACGAAATGTACCAGGCGATCGCATTTTACATCGCCCTGAATCCCGATCGCGCTTACGGCATCTTTTTCAACACGACATTTTGGAGTCAGTTCGACATCGGCGCCCAACAACCGGGAGTTTTGCGGATGGAAACCAGAGGCCCGGAACTCGACTACTACATCATTTACGGCCCGGAACCCGCCCAAATTCTCGCCACCTACACGCAGTTAACCGGCCGGATGCCACTTCCACCAAAATGGTCGCTGGGATACCACCAGTGCCGCTGGAGCTACGAATCCGAGGACGTTGTGCGGGAGTTGGCGAAGGAATTTCGCGATCGCAGCATTCCCTGCGATGTCATCCACCTCGACATCGACTATATGCGCGGCTACCGCGTTTTCACTTGGAGCCCGAAGCGTTTCCCTGATCCCGCTAAACTGATCGCAGACTTGAAAGCAGCCGGTTTTAAGGTTGTCACGATTGTCGATCCCGGTGTCAAGTACGAACCGGAAGCAGATTATGAAATATTCGATCGCGGTGTAGAAAACGACTATTTCGTCCGTACCGCAGAGGGAAAGCTTTTCCACGGCTACGTTTGGCCGGATAAATCGGTGTTTCCCGATTTCATGCGGCCGGAGGTGCGCCAGTGGTGGGGCGAGTTGCACAAAACTCTTACAGATATTGGGGTTGCGGGGATTTGGAACGACATGAACGAACCTGCGATCGCAGAACGGCCTTTTGGCGACGGCGGCGAACACATTTGGTTTCCGCTGGATGCGCCGCAGGGCCCGGATGACGATCGCGCTACCCACGCGGAAACCCACAATTTGTATGGGTTGATGATGGCGAAAGCTTGTGCGGAAGGGTTGCAAAAAGTGCGATCTGGCGAGCGATCTTTTGTGCTGACGCGATCGGGATTTGCGGGCGTACAGCGTTACTCTTCCGTGTGGATGGGCGACAATCAATCGCAGTGGGAACACTTGGAAATGTCGCTACCGATGCTTTGCAATATGGGGCTTTCCGGCGTAGCGTTTGTCGGTTGCGACATCGGCGGTTTTGCGGGGAATGCAACGGCCGAAATGTTCGCCCGGTGGATGCAGGTGGGGATGCTGTATCCCTTGATGCGCGGTCATTCGGCCATGAGTACGGCCCAGCACGAACCGTGGGTTTTTGGATCTCGCACTGAACAAATTTGCCGCGAATATATCAATTTGCGCTATCAGTTGTTGCCTTACATTTACACGTTGTTTTGGGAAGCTGCAACGACGGGCACGCCGATTTTGCGACCGTTACTTTATCACTTTCCGCGCGATCGCACAACTTACCACCTTTACGATCAAGTATTGCTCGGCCCGTCGCTGATGGCTGCACCCGTTTACCGGCCTGGAGTTGAGCACCGCGCCGTGTATTTGCCGGAGGGTACTTGGTTTGATTGGTGGACGGGCGAATGCTATCAGGGCCCGATGCACATTTTGGCTGATGCGCCTTTGGAGAGAATGCCGCTGTACGTGCGGGGCGGGGGGATAATTGCTATCGCGCCCGTGCAGCAATTTGTCAGCGAACAACAGCTTGATTCATTGAAAATGCGAATTTGGCCCGGAACTGGTGAATGGACGCTTTATGAGGACGACGGACACAGTTTTGAGCATGAAAAAGGTGTCTGGGCTGCGACTAATTACCGGGTGTATTTTGAGGGTGAAAAAGTGATAGTTGAAATTGCGGCGCGGGAGGGAGAATTTGCGATTTCTGAACGTGAAGTTACTGTGGAAGTTGTTGGCGTTGGGGAACAGCAATTTAGGGATGATGGTGCGGCGCGGCGTTTGACATTTGGATAGTTTGGCATAAAGCGGTTTATGCTATGGTGGGATTTTGATTCAGGGCGATCGCTCGATCTGGTAGAGTTTGAGATGGAAAGGGCGATCGGCTGTGATTCCGGTGTGGTGCGATCGAATTCATCAGCAATCGGCGGGTAGGTTGAATGGGTAGGTGCGCTCTCCAAGAGTGTGCTTCCCGCAGGGTGCACCTAGATAGAGAGATTAATATCATCAGCTTTTTCAGCTTGATGGTGAAAAATGTTTGTTAGTGTTACAGATTTGGCGGTGGTGGGTTACGGCAAATTAATTATTTGTTTTGACGGTCTCCGTTATTGTCGGTGTCTAACCACCCCAGTTAATCGGATTTTACGATCGCCACATTTACGGGAGAAGCCTATCACCTACCTAATTTGTTGCTTGTGGCTACCAAAAAATTAGAAAGTTAATGATTTGGAGAGAAATAGAATGTCTATAAGAATTGAAGAAGTTAAGAAGCAGTTATCTAGTCAAAGTGAGCAAGAAAGACTTGCTGCTTTATCAGAAACTCTCAATTATGGTCAACAAGGTTTAGAACTATTGATAGAACAGTCTATCAAAGATCAATCAGACCGAGTTAAACACTTTGCCTACAGAGTTTTTCGGGGTGATAATTCTTGGTTGATGGAGAATACACCAGAAAACTTAACACCTTGCCCAACAGATGTTATTACTTGTCTAGCCATAAGTCCAGATAATACTATTTTAGTAGGAGGGAGTTGGAAAAAGATTTGGGTATGGAATTTGCAAACGGGGGGAATAATTCGTAGTCTTGAAGGACATTCGCACTGGGTTTTGTCTGTGGCTATTAGTCCTGATGGAAATACATTAGTTAGCGGAGGTGCAGATAAAACTATTAAGGTATGGAATTTAAAAACAGGGCAGGTTATTCGCACGCTCAATGGTCATTCTAGTTGGATTACTGCTGTTGCTATCGCTGCTGACGGCAAAATTGTTAGCGGTAGCGCAGATAAAACCATCAAAATATGGGAGCTAAATACAGGTAAGCTAAGTAAAACCATAAAAAATGAAAAGGAACTATTTTGTGTTTTGAGCTTATGTATTAGCCATGATGGAAAAGTCATCGCTTGTGGAAGCACTAATAATAAAATTACATTATGGAATTTAGATAGGGGTCAACTCATACGCAGTATTGAAGGGCATTCGGATTGGATTCAATCTTTAAGTATTACTTCAGGCAACACAACCTTAATTAGTGGAAGTCGTGATGGGGTTATCAAATTTTGGCAATCCAAAACTAAAGAAGAGTCTTCAAATCAATCAGGTTCAGTTTTGGGTAAAGGTTTAGTAGATGTAGCAGCTACTATAGCAGGATTTTCATTAGGAGGGCCTATAGCTGTAGGGGCTTGGGTTTTAGGTAGGATTATTGTGGCCGCAGCAGATAATGGAGATGCTTCTGTACTACCTCTTCTAAATTTAGAATGCACCAATACTTACTCTCACAATCAATCAATTAATTCTCTAGCTTATCATGTCAATCAAAATATACTTGTAGTAGGCTTTTCCAAAAACATTAAAATATTTGATTTACGAGATAATTATAATAAAATCATCTATAATTTACCAGAAGAGTATGGTTTTATTAGCTCTGTAGCAATTAGCTCTAATGGAAAAACTATTGCTGTTGCAGGGAAAGATTGGGTAACATTGTTGGAGGCAGAAACCGGAAAACCACTTCATGCTATTAAGGGATGTTCTTATCCTAAACTAAGCAAGATTGTTATTCATGAAACTTTTCAAGCACTCTTTTGTGGTCAAGAGCAGCATTTTATTGTTAAAGTTTTAGATCAGAATAATAGAGAGATGAACTTTAACGATCAAGATATTACATGGGAAACTACTGGTGGTAAAATCGAACAGGGTTTATTTACAGCAGGTCAACGGGAAGGAAGATTTGAAATTAAAGCAAAGATAGGCATTTTTGAGGCTTCTGTCACAATTACTATTATTCAGCCTCCTAGAATCACAGAGATTTCTGTTACTCCTTCTAGCATTACTTTAGAGTTTGGTAAAACGCAACAATTTACAGCACAAGTTTTAGATCAACGCAGAAATCCCATGCCAGAAACTGTATTATGGGAAGTAAGCGGAGGCGGAACGATTGACCAAAATGGCAATTTTGTAGCTGGAAGCAAGCAAAGTAAATTTGAAATCATAGCTTCAGTTAGTTCAATTCGTCGAGTTATCCCAATTACGATTATTGAACCTCCGAGACTAGCAGAACTAATTATTATATTTTCAACACATCAATTAGAGTTTGGTCAGAGTTTTCAGTTTCAAGTTAAGGGAGTAGATCAGTATGGTGACAGCATACAAACTGAGAGAATTACTTGGTCAACAAGTAGCGGAGGTGGAATAATTGACCAAAATGGCAATTTTGTAGCTGGAAGCAAGCAAGGAGATTTTGAAATTATAGCTTCAGTCAGTTCAATGCGTCGAGTTATCCCAATTACGATTATTGCACCTCCTAAGCTAACAGAAATAATTTTTACATCCTCAACATCTCAATTAGAGTTTGGTCAGAGCTTTCAGTTTGAAGTTCAAGGATTAGATCAGTATGGTAACAATATACAAACTGGGAAAATTACTTGGTTAGCAATTAGTGGAAACATTGATAATCAGGGCATATTTTATGCGACCGACCGAGAAGAAAGTGTTATTATTAAAGCAAGTATAGGGACAATTAACACTTGCACAGAAGTTAAAGTTTACGAACCTTCTCGGTTAACATTCATAGATATTTTGCCTTCATCTGTTATTTTAGAGCCAGGACAAAGCCAAAAATTTAATGTGGTTGCTTTAAATCAACGAGGTGAAGAAATATCTGTCAGCGATATTGAATGGAATGCAACAGGCGGCTTCATCGATCAAAGTGGCAATTTTTGTAGTGAAGAACAGCAAAAAGGTGATTGTCAAGTAACCGTCAATGTAGGACATTTAAGTGCTAACGCTGAAGTTACTGTTACTTCTGTTCTGAGAGGACTAAAAATATCTCCTGAACAGGTAGAAATTAAACCAGAAGAAGCATTTACTTTTACTGTAACTGGATTAGATCAGGTTGGCGATCCTTTAGAAATAACGAATGTTAGATGGATCACTACAACTGGTGGATTAATTACCGATAAAGGAGCTTTTAAAGGCGATTATAAAAAGCGCAAAGTTACTGTCAACGCAAAATTAGGAAAATTTAGCGATACAGCTAAAATTATTCTCTTACCTGTGTTAAGACGTTTAGAACTTAAACCGGGTTTTGTTTATCTTAAATCAAGCGAACATCAAACATTTGTTGCTAAAGGATTCGATCAATTCGGCTGTCCCATCGCGCCCGGTGAGGTTTATTGGGAAACAACAGGAGGTAAAATTGCTCAAGATGGTACATTAACTTTTACTCAGAATGAGCAAGGTTATTTTCAAGTAACTGCAACATCTCAATTAGCTCCGAAGTATACGCAAGATATAAGAAAGCTCTTTTTATATACTGGGATTTCTAGCAGAATAATATCTTACTTAATTTCCTATGAAATGCTGTTACAAGAGATGTTTGCTTTAGATTCAGGCTCAACAGATACCGAAGAACAGTTAGATAATTCAAGAGTTGACGAGACACAAGTAGATATAACTACACAGGCAATTCAAGAGACGGATACGATAGTAGAAGCTGACGAACAACTAGATATAAAGGGATATCAAACAACAGATGTTGATACAACTCTAGATACAAATCTATTAGATTTTTCTACAGCTTTAGAAGGGTGGTTTTTGAAAAAGCTGCAAAAGTTAGGAGCTAGGGTTTTCCTATCTATCAGCCGTTTTTGCTTGAGTGAAGCAAGTGCAAATTTAAGCGCTTCTGCTGATGTCTTTGTTTTGGCTGTAGAAGACAATCCCTATCAATATTTTGAATGTCTTAATATCCTCAATGGTTATTCGGGATTTGTTTCTTCTTTGGCCATTACACCCGATGGACAGAGACTTGTTAGTAGTAGTTTGCGTGACAATCCTATAAAAATCTGGAATTTAAATACCGGAGAGTTACTTAGCACGCTAGAAGCCTGTGTTTACTGTGTTGCTATTACTCCAGACGGGCAAACGCTTGTTAGTGTGGGTTGGGATAACACAATTAAAATTTGGGATTTAAAGACAAACGAGTTACTACACTCTCTATCTTGTTCAAATCGCGTTGTTTTAGTCGCCATCACACCCGATGGCCAAAAGTTAATTGGTGTAGAAGACTCCAACATTATTCAAATATGGGATTTAAAAAACCAAGAACTCTTAAAAAATTTGGGAACTTATTCATTATACTCTGGGCATCTTTATTCGTGTAATAGTAACTCTCTTGTTATTTCTCCAGACCAACAGAGAATAATTGTGGGAAGGAAAATCATCAAATCCTATGATTTGATAACCGGAAAATTGCGAACTATTATAGGATGTAATTTAGGGTGGATTTCTGCTTTAGCTATTACACCAAATGGTGAACTACTCATTAGTAGCTATTACAAAGAGATTAAAATTTGGGATTTAACGGGGAAGCAATATCCCGATGTTCGGCTGACTTTAAAGAGTTCTGCTGAAGTAATCCAAGCTCTTATACTTACACCAGATGGTCAAAGGATTGTATCGGCTGGTCGTAAAAAAATAAATGATGATTATGAGTCGTTTATTGAGATATGGGACTTAAATACTGGAGAAAAACTTCACTCTATAAAAGAGTATTCTACAACCAAGAGTTACGTTTATTGCCTTGCAATTACGCCAGATGGAAAACAAATTATTAGTGGTCACGGTGATGGAACTATTCGGATATGGGGAATACCAGAGTTTAATCTGTAAGAATAGATCGTGAAAAGCACCGTTGTTATAATATACCGTCCGGGGATGACTAGACCCGACACTTAGCCACACACTATGCAACCCATCCAAATTACCACAGTCCAAGCTTTGCGGCGCAGCTTGGGCCTGATAATCAAAGCCGCACCCATTGAACTCCGCAATTTAATATTACTCAATATCATTCGCGGTACAGCCCCATCTGGCGTACTATTTTTAGATAAATTAATCATTGATGAAGTCTCTCGCTTGCTGTCGCAACCCAAAACAGCACAGCCCTTAGCTTTGATACTTTCTCATCCAATATTGCTGTGGAGTATTGCCGGAGTCTTAACTCTCAAATTAGTCAGCGATTCCATCGATACAATGAGTTCCTTTACAGTAACATCTTTGCGCGATCGCCTTCAAGGCGCAGTTGAAGGAAAAGTCCTCGAAAAAGTCGCCAATTTCGACGATATCGCCCTGTTTGAAAACCCAGAACTCTTAAATATTGTAGAACTCGCAAAAACCGGAGTATCCCGAATACAACAACTAGCATTCAGCATCAGCATGACAATCACGGGAATTTTTATTTTTATTCCATCTGTCAGCCTTGCTGCTGCTATAGCTTGGTGGGTACCCGTGTTGATGTTAATCTCATCACTTCCCTCAATTTACATCGAAAGAAAATATACCAGAATCATCTGGAGAGTTCAAAAAAAGCAAGCTAAAATTAGTCGCGAAATGAACTTGTCATCACGAGTATTAACAGGGGAAGAATACGCTAAAGAATTGCGTTTGTTTGGGTTGCAAGAACTTTGGCTGAAACGCTGGCAAAGTCAGTTCGTGCAGTTTTTTAGCGAGATGCAGGGCATCCGAAAAAAAGCATCAATTATTGTACTGTTGTGGTCAATATTTAGTAGAGTAGGAGTAGCTTTGCCTTTTGTTTATGTAGTAATGGGAGCTTTGGGAGGGCGCTATACTTTGGGGGATTTGGCGCTATATTCGGGGTTGATTGTCCAAGTAGAAAATAGTTTAGAACTATTGATTAATAGTTACACTAATTTGTACGATATTGGTCTCGGTGTCAGTCCGATTTTTCAACTTTTGGATCTGAAGCCAGAATTGCAGTCTCCGCTGGTAAATGTAGCATCTCGCTTGCCAAACTTGCCGGATAGCAGCCAGGATGTTGAGGTGAGAAAAGATAAAATTGGCATCGAAATTAAGGATTTATCTTTTGGCTATCCCGGTAGCACTAAAAACACAATTACAGATATCAATTTAACGATTAATCCGGGGGAAATGATCGTGCTTGTTGGGGAAAATGGCGCGGGTAAAACGACTCTTGGCAAACTCCTCGGCCGCCTGTACGACCCGACAAGTGGTACGATCGCCTGGAACGGTCAAGATTTGCGATCGTACTCCCTATCATACGTGCGATCGCGCATAGCAGTAGTCATGCAAGATTACGCCCGCTTCCCCTCCACAGTCCGCGAAAACGTCGGTTTCGGCGACTTGCTTTCACTGTCAGATGACACCGCAATTAATCAAGCAATTTCCGAATCAGGAATCTCCGCTAAAGTCAACAGTTTAGACAAAGGTTTAGAGACTCCGTTAGGGAAACAATTAGAAGACGGCATAGACTTATCGGGGGGACAATGGCAGAGAATCGCGATCGCCCGCGCCCTCATGCGGCTTTCTACGGCCGAAGTCCTAATTTTTGACGAACCAACCGCCGCCCTCGACCCCAAGACAGAACACGAAATTTACAGCATCTTCCGCCAAATCGCCGTCGGGAAAACAACGATTGTCATCAGCCACAGATTGGGATTGGCCAAAATTGCCGATCGCATCGCCGTCATGGAAAATGGTAAAATAGCCGAAATTGGAACCCACAACGAATTGATCGCAGCAAACGGCATTTACTGCTCAATGTTCACCCGTCAAGCTAGCAGCTATATTTAGTTATTTGTTATTTGTTATTTGTTATTTGTAGGTTGGGTTGAGTGTAGCGAAACCCAACTTTATGGAGAACCCAAGTTGGGTTTGATTCCTCAACCCAACCTACAACTTTATGGAGAACCCAAGTTGGGTTTCGTTCCTCAACCCAACCTACAACTTTATGGAGAACCCAAGTTGGGTTTCGTTCCTCAACCCAACCTACAACTGCTAACTGCCAACTGACTATCTCCCAGTCAACGTATCCGCATAAGGATCGGGCAAAGCTTGCTGTACCTCAAAAACCGACAAAGAATCCCCAGTTAAATCCTTAGTTAAATCCTTGCTAATTAATTTTTTTTTTAGCCCATCCCCCCGCATATCGCGCTCTTGCAACTTCACCAATTCCTCCTGATAAACGGCCACAATTCGCCCTAAACTGATCACCAAATCATCCCAATTTTCATCTCCCACCAACTTCTCAGAAATCCCCTCAAATAACTCTCCCGCTTGCCTTTTTTGAACATAAGCTTTCAAAAGCTTTCCCGACTTTTGCAACACCGCCTGATAAATGTCCCCATCCGACCACCACAGCCCCTGTTGACTCAGTAGCCAAGTTAAAATGTACTCGCGAGCGTGTTGCTCCTTCACCCAGGCCGCCAGATACTGCAAATCTTCCATAGTTAAAGTCTCCTAACTTTTATCCAAAATTTCGGCTAGTTTGTATCTATCGTTACTGCGATCGACTCAATATCTGTCTCATTATCACTCACCGATCTCTTTAATATCTCTTAAATCTTAAAAAAACCCTACTGATTCACCAAACAGCAATTTTTTGAATATAGAAGTACACTTAAACCGACATCTTGCATCAAGCTCGGTTAACAAGCTTTCCGGCCTGTTCCACAAAGAGTAAATTCTTTCTCAGGTTGACAAGGCTCTGAGTTTCCCACTTACCCAGTATTTTTATGACAAAGCAAAATTTTGGTTTAATTGGTCTAGCAGTGATGGGCGAAAACCTAGCGCTCAACGTCGAAAGCAGAGGCTTCTCCGTGGCTGTATACAACCGCACAACAGCCAAAACCGACGACTTCATGGCACAACGCGCCCCCGGCAAAAACATTGTAGCCGCCAAGACTCTCACAGAATTCGTCGATGTCCTAGAAACCCCGCGCCGAATCTTAGTCATGGTGCAAGCTGGGAAAGCCGTAGATGCGGTAATTGACCAGCTCAAACCCATGCTGTCACCGGGCGACATGATCATTGACGGCGGC
>PVWI01000291.1 GCA_003003725.1 filamentous cyanobacterium Phorm 6
CAGTTTCACTGTCTTGTCATAACTGGCAGTGGCCAGCAGCTTGCCATTGGGGCTGAAACTGACACCATTAACTCCGTCTTTATGCCCGCTGAGGGTTTTAATTTCTTTGCCGGTGGAGGTATCCCACAGTTTCACTGCCTTGTCATCACTAGCAGTGGCCAGCAGCTTGCCATTGGGGCTGAAACTGACAGCCCTAACGCTTTCTGTATGCCCGCTGAGGGTGTTAATTTGCTTGCCGGTGGAGGTATCCCACAGTTTCACTGTCTTGTCACGACTGCCAGTAGCCAGCAGCTTGCCATTGGGGCTGAAACTGACAGCCCTAACGCTTTCTGTATGCCCGCTGAGGGTGTTAATTTGCTTGCCGGTGGAGGTATCCCACAGTTTCACTGTCTTGTCATAACTGGCAGTGGCCAGCAGCTTGCCATTGGGGCTGAAACTGACACCATTAACTCCGTTTTTATGCCCGCTGAGGGTTTTAATTTGCTTGCCAGTGGAGGTATCCCACAGTTTCACGGTGTTCTCACTATTGCCAGTGGCCAGCAACTTGCCATTGGGGCTGAAACTGACAAGATAAACCGAGGCTGTATGCCCGCTGAGGGTGTTAATTTGCTTGCCAGTGGAGATATCCCACAGTTTCACTGTCTTGTCATCACTGGCAGTGGCCAGCAGCTTGCCATTGGGGCTGAAACGGACAGTATTAACCGAGTCTGTATGCCCGCTGAGGGTGTTAATTTGCTTGCCAGTGGAGGTATCCCACAGTTTCACGGTGTGGTCACTACTGGCAGTAGCCAGCAGCTTGCCATTGGGGCTGAAACTGACAGCATTAACCCCCTCTTTATGCCCGCCCAAAGTATTTGGTGCGGCCACATTGGAAACTGTATTTAATAATGACAATTCTACGTAGGTGTGGGTATTAGCATCTACCCAAGGTGTACGTTGCATTTGCACAACCGCTTTTAAACTGGTTGTGAGAGCTTTCGTCCCATCTAAATTTAAAAGCCCGTCGGAATATTGAGCCAGAGAATTAATTTGATTGATAGCAGCACGCCACCAACCAACACCAGCTAGTCCTGCTAAAGCCAACGCGAGCCCCGAAAAGCCACTTAGCCCAATAATTGTCAGTCGCCGTCCGCGTTCCTGTTGCTGTTTCTCCCTATTCCGTTCTTTGGCGCTAACCTGAATAAAATCTCGTTCCTCCTGCGTCATTTCATCCGCACGTTTACGCAACCAATCTTCCGCCACAGTCAACGGTGCACCCCGCAACATTGCCCCAGAGTCATGGTTGTTATTTTTCCATTCGCGTAAGGCTACCTTCAGCCGTTCCTGCCAAGTCCGAAACTGACGGTTAGCATTCATCCACTCGCGCAGAGTTCCCCATTCCCGAATCAGCGCTTCATGCACTACCTCTACTTTATCTTCCGTTTCTTGCCGCCCCGTAACTACCAAACGCGCTGGATATCCCGCTAAATAACTGACCAAATTCCAGTTATCTTCCCCTACTTCTGCACGGCTAGCAACACGCCTGGTGTCTTCTGTTCCTTCCCCCGGACGCACTAATTGCACAAAGATACGTTGTGCCTGTTTTTTCTCGGTTTCGCTCAGTTGTTGGTACACTTGTTCGGCATGATTGGCAATGGCTTTTTTTACCCCGCCAATTTCTTCATAAGCTTGGTGAGTTAACTCTCGGTTTTGCTGCTTTTCCCACAAACGAGTTAGGGCAAATTCTAACAATGGCAGATTCCCCGGTTCTGACCCCACATCATCGAGAATGCGCTGGGTTAATTGTGCCTCTAATTGTACTTCCAACTTTTGGGCAGGTAATTCAATCGCTTGTTGTAATTCCTCCCGTTTCATGGAACTGAGTAACTGGGGTGTAAATTCCTGCAAGGCATCCCGCAACGGACGATAAGAAAGTATATAGCCGTAAAAATCAGCCCGTAAAGTTAAAACCAATGTAAGATTTTCTTTGGCGATAGCCGTTAGCAACTCCTCTGCAAAACGTTCCTGTTCTTCCTGCACCTGACAAAGGGTATACAGTTCCTCAAATTGGTCTGCAACTAACAATAACCGTTTACCTGGGTTGCGCTCTAAAATGCGAGATATTACTTGCTGTAAGGTGATTTTACCTTGCAGCATATCACCTGCCAATCCCAGCGCTGACCGCAGTTGTTGAGTTTCACCTGCTTCGGGTTCTAAGTGCCGCACCAAGGCAAAAGCTAACTGCACAAACGGTTCTTTGCCCGGACGGAAAGATTCAATTAACCATTTTTCTTCTTTTCGCAATTGGGGAATTAATCCCGCATACACCACAGAAGATTTACCGCTGCCGCTTGGCCCAACCACTGCTACCAAAGGTTGTTTGTGCGTTACTTCTACTAAATTACTGACAAATTTTTCCTGTCCGAAAAAGAAGTCGGCATCTTCTTCCCCAAAGGCAGATAATCCTTGGTAAGGATTGGGCGGAATCACATCTTCAACAGCAATTACACCCTGAGCAATCGGAGCATCAATTAAATTCTTTTTCTTGAAAACTGGAGTTTCATGCTCTCGGAAGCTCATCATCTGCGAGCAACCTAAGTCGTAGGCTTCTTCTAACGTATATCCAGCAGCGATCGCATCATAAAACCCTACAGCAAAGGCAAGGGCTGCTCGATCTCCCACGGCTCGATTCATGCCAATGACATAATTAACGTATTGGCTAATTACCTCCGCCTGTACTTCGGAATAACAAGCATTCAGAATTACGCACTCTACCCCTTTTTTGGCAAACAATTTAAACATACTGGCGAGGGCGTTTGTCTGCACCAGCGCCATTTTTCCCGTATCATCTTCTAGGACAATTCCATCTGCTCCAGCACCATGTCCGCAAAAGTGGACTATGTTGGGTTGATAATCTAAAATAGCTCGGTAAAAGTCACGGGAACGCACGGCCCATTTTTGTTCTAATTTATACATATCTCGCTTATTTGCTCGTCGCAATCCTTCATCAATTTCCCGGATCTCTTGATCCAATCGCAGGGGAGCGGTATTGGTGGGATTGGCTGCCAGAATCAGAATTGTTTTGACTGTGTTGTTGTTAGTCATGGGTTCGGGAATTGCTCTGGCTTTCTGGAGCTTTTACCTTATGTTTGCTTAAGGAGATTTCTTTTACTTAAACGGGTAAAGGTCTTTGTATTTCTATACGGTTCAGTCTTAGTATACCACCAAACTGGCAATAAAATCTTTGCTGCCCGTTAAGTAAGTTTACACTGTCACAGAATGTAAACCTATCATAACCAGTGGGATTTATTTGCTTGAGTTTTTCAACAAATTTAACTGTGTTTGCTTTATTTCCGGTTCGATAGTAACTTTCTGGCGATTTAAATGTTATAGCAATCCTTGCAGGAGTCGTAATTTTTTGACCCCACCCCAACCCTCCCCTTATCAAGGGGAGGGAGTAAGAAATTCACAATGATTTAGGATGGCTATACATACTTAGCAGCAGTTTGAGGGGACGATCGCACTTTTTTAAAGAATGGTTAAGATTGCCGATGTGTAGCTCTGCCTTGGTTAAGCTATATTGACGGGTTTTTACTCATCAGCTT
This sequence comes from filamentous cyanobacterium Phorm 6, assembly GCA_003003725.1. Taxonomy (GTDB): domain Bacteria; phylum Cyanobacteriota; class Cyanobacteriia; order Cyanobacteriales; family Microcoleaceae; genus Microcoleus. The sequence continues at coordinate 3,585 of PVWI01000291.1, forward strand.
CGCAGGCAAAGGATAATCAGTAATATTCTAGTTAACAATAGTCGGGAGACAAGTAATCATGACAGAAATTGAAGTTATTGTAGAAAGTTTGTGGGAACTTGATGAGGATCAGCTAGCAGCACAAATTGGCGATCGCGCTCAAGCCATAGAGGATGATGTGGCTGGACGTGGAACAACAGGGATAGACCCAGCTTCGCTGGATTCTATTGATGTGAATGTGGCGGCTAGAGCATCGATCGATCCGAGGCTCCTAGAAGCTGGTCAGGGGCTGTTCGATCGCGTAAACCCCTTAGTTTACGATCTCATGTGCAAACCGCTGGGAAACGATCCACAGACTCAGAAAATCCTCGATGAAGCGATCGGCCAGAATTACACTAAAGCTGCTGGGATGTTAGCTCCTGTTCTAATCTCTGGACTGGGACTTGCTCCTGCTATTGCTACTCTCGTCGCTACGTTGATTATCAAAAAGATTGCCAATTATAGCGCTACTGCAATTTGTGACAATTGGAAGCAAAACCTGCCCAAACCCACAAGCTGAGCTATAAACGGAACTTCCACCGAAGGCGGAGGAAGTTCTGTTAGAGGTTTGGTGAACTCGATGGCGCGCTAACACCTCAAGCCATTTGTTCGCGGGTTTTGAGAGCGACTATTCCGTCGGGCTTCAAACCTTTTTTCTGCTGAAATTCCTTGACTGCTGTATCTGTTCCCGGCCCAAATTCACCGTCAGCGCCAACTACAACGCCAGCTTTGTTCAAAGCTTCCTGAAGCTTGATCACATCTGAGCCTTCCATTCTGGGCATCGCCAAGCGCAAGGTTCTGGGGTTGTCATCCCACGGCGCTTTAGCAAACCCTTGAGCAGGCGATCGATTAAGTGCATCCTCGGTTTGGGGGCCAAAGCCGCCATCCTCGCCAATCTGTGAATCAGGGTTGTTCAGATTCCAAAGCTGCTGAAATGCGAGTATTGAGTTACTGCGAAGATCGATCGTCCCGTCGCCTATGTAGTCGAAGTGAGGCGGATCGCCCGCTAATGGCTGCCAGCCATATTGCATCAAATAAGATTCCCAGCCTATGGCATCTTCAATGTCGATCGCTAGCCCTGTTTGGTGATTGCTGGTGCCTGGTGGCGCTACAGGATTAGAGTTGTTGAAGCGATCGTTATACAATAACATTTGCTGAGCGATCGTGCGGTAGGCAGAGTTCACCTGAATCGTTTGACCTCGATCTTGAATGGCTCTATGAAGTCCCTCTTTTGCCGAAGTTTGTACGTAGGGAAAAGCTGCATCCAGCAAGTCTACATTAAGGTCATCAAAACTGACAAAGGCATCTGGCATCATCAGTTGTAGTTGATAAATCAACTGTTGAGATAAGCCATTGACCACCGCAGTCGAAGACATGGGCGCATCTTGGAGCAATCCCGGGAAACTGCCTCTAAGTTCCAACATATCCCGTTGGACAAATTCTTCACAGGCTTCGATAATTACAGGTTGATTAAATAGAATGTCGCTTGAGTTAGTCATGGTTTTATCCAATCAATTTGAATTTGGTCAGTCCTGAATTCATCAACTCTATCCGTAAGCAATCCACACCGCATCTTACCTCCACAGAGCTTGTAAAAATTACTTAATTGTGTCACTATAATTGGTTACACAATCGATTTTATAGTCCCAATTCTTTGCGTGTTTGGGCGCCGACAACACCATCCGCCGTTAGCCCTTTTTGCTGTTGAAACTGTCGCACAGCACGATCGGTTTCTTTACCAAAAACCCCATCTGTTGAAACATTGATTCCTGCCGCAATCAGCGCTTCTTGCACTTGACGCACATCCTCACCTTGGATTATTGGCTCGGTAAGTGTGAGAACCCGAACTTCAGCCATTCCTAGAAACAGAGCTTGCTCGGCCAAGCGCCTGCGTGTCAGCCCTGGCCAGGGTTCACCATTGACTTTATTCCACACAGGAAACTGATTGGCTGCTCCTTGATAATCTCCGTTGTTCAATAGCTTCAGAAGAGTTGAACCTCCAAAACCTTCTGTTCCTGGGCCCACGTTGAAGCAGAAGCAAACCAGTGCAGAAAACTGGTTGTCATCGATCTCAACTTCAACGGCATCCTCAACATAGGATTCAAACTTTTCTAAATCTTCCCTCAGCAATTCTTCTGCTTGCGTTTGGCTAATAGTAAGTCCTGGATAAACATCATCGCCAGTGTGTCCGTAACCAATTGTCCAAACTCCACCGCCATCATCATAAGCAGTGAGTTCACATCCTTCAAAGGTAGTAAGAAGCTTGAAACCTTCTTGATTGATATGCTTTGAACCTCTGCGTTCTACCACATCAGGAGGTTGTTCGTCTGGAGGATGAATATGATATGTTTGAGCCATACTGAAGCTTAAAGCATCAATTAATGCTTTTACTTGCCCATTAGTCTCCGTGACTTTAATAGCTAGGTCGTCTTTAATTTCGTATACGCGACCATCGCCGAAGAGTTCCAACGATCTTTTTGGCATTTGAATTTTTCCTTTTTACAAGGTAGGTTCAGTCAAAAGAGGCATCTTGAAGATCCGAACGCAAAAGTTTTGCCTATTTTCAAAATGAGTGAAAAGAGTCTATTAATTAATGATTTTGAGCCAAAGTCTTGGCTTGACCGGTGATTTTGTTATTATATATGTCTGTTTCACAGTCATGTTCGCGATTTTCGCAAACCTTTACAAAAATTCATTCGCCTTGACAATCGGCTTACCCAATCTCTCTGATTCACTACGCGCAGTTTTGGCTCATATTCCGCTGATGTAACTTATCTTATTGCAATAGTCCGGACTGTTTTTGATTTGCAGTCTGAAACCTTGGATTTCCCGGAAAGTAACTCGATATGTAAAGCTATCATGGCAAGAGCGATCGCTTCGTCAAAACTTACACAAAAAGTGGTTTGAATCGCGAATTATAGCGGCTTCAGTCCTAGGATTTTAGAAGGACTGAAGTCCTCACTACGAACCTGTTTTACTATTTTTGGCTAGACAATATAAGGAGAATCGATCGCCTTTGCGCGATTAATTGCCACCAACGTCTGGTAAATCAAAGCCGAAATCTCCGCCCGCGTGATATCCCGTAGGGGCGAAAGCCGATCGCGCGCCGGATAATTGACTACAATCTTCAAATCAGTCGCTGTGCCGATCGCACTCAAAGCAAAATTAGGAATTTGAGAGCGATCGGTGTAAACTTTTAGAGAATCAGTATTTCCACCCTTAAGTTCCAAACCATTAACCAAAGACACGATCGCCTCAGTCTTAGTCAAGTTCTGGTTTGGGCCGAACTTCAACCCCGGAAACCCCGATAAAAAGCCTCCCCGATTCGCCCTTTCGATCGCACTTCTCGCCCAAAAGCTAGCAGAAACATCGATAAAATTGGTAGCAGCCACCTTCGGAATCGGACTAAACGCACTCACCAACAGCGCTGCATATTGAGCCCGATTCAAAATATTATCAGGGCCAAAAGAACCGTCAGGCAAACCGCTAATTATATTCGCCCCAGCCAAAGCTTCAATAAACTTTTCCGCCCAATGTCCAGAAATATCGCTGAACCTTGCACCGCCAATATTCGGATTGCCGCCGCCCTTTCTCACCGCAGCTTGCACAGCTTTCAAAGCATTCACTTTTCCATAACCAAACCAATCGCTACGACGGTTATTAGTATCGTAATTTCCCATGCGATTGCCAAACTGCGGATCGGGATCGGGATCGACAATTTTGTCGGCAGTTTCTTGCAGAATTCCCCGTACTTCCCGCGCCGTCAAACGAGGGTTTGCCGAAAGTATCAATGCTGCCACTCCAGCGACTACTGGAGTGGCGCTAGAAGTGCCTCCAAAGGTATTCGTGTAGTCCCCCGAGTCGTAGCCGGGGGCCCCGACTTGATCGGCAGTAAACACCCCCAAACCAGGCAAATTCTGCGTTACCTCCGGCGGCGTGCTCAGATATCCGCTTTCTTGCAGCCAAAATCCCGGCGGGGCGTTGTTGCTGGGGGCGCAAACCGAGATACTGCTACCCCAATTGCTGTAGGAGGCTTTTTTGTTCAGGGATGTCGAAGCGCTGACGGTGATTACGTCTGGATGCACGGCGAATCCGCTTAACCATCTGGTTTGTCCGCCCAGGAAGTTGTTGGGCCAGCC
>PVWI01000292.1 GCA_003003725.1 filamentous cyanobacterium Phorm 6
GATAATTACCAATTAAAAAGATCAGACGGCGGTTGAAACCGCGTCTACACAAACGAATTCTGCCTCCGCAGAATGAAAAAAATAATGTAATTTTAACCGCCCGATCTTCTTCAACCCCGGCACCATCCGGGTTTTGTTTGTATAAATGCGGGTTCAACCGCCCGGTCTTCTAAATTAAAAACATCCGATTTTCAAGCTAGGATAGAAATATCACCAATACTTGACCTGGAGTTACAAAAAATGAAATCAAAAATTCTTGCAACCGCAGCAATACTTGTCGCCCTCGGCTGTATGAATCCCCATCCAGCATTGTCACAACCTGCAACTGACGGCGGCGTAAAATCAGGATTTTGGCAACCTCAAGCGCAGGTTGACAATACTCGCAATATCACCATCAAACTGTTAAATGAAACGGGATTAAAGCTAGAATACGGTCAATCAAGTGTTGGCTTGTCATCCTTGCCAGTCGGAGCTAGCAAAAGCATCGTGGTTCGCATTAGCAATCGTACGGGAGACATTGCGAATATTCCGATTAATGTCGCAGGAGGAACCACAACTTTGAAATACGATTATAACGTTGACTCTCAGAATAACACTGTGACGATTCGCATCACCACATCAGATGGCCGCAGGCAAGATAGATCAGTTTATATTGATGAAAAGGGACGAATTTACTCTTTTTAATGGCAACGCTGAACTTCGGCATTAATACCCGAAATCAGGACACGGCAGTGCCGTTTCCCTACGCCAGAGATTCATCGTAGGGAAACGGCACTGCCGTGTCCTCTATATCATTCCGGCGTAGCCGGAATTGATATCATATCGTCCCATCAGTAACGTTCGCTTTTGCTTAGTCGATCGAGATTGACTGAGGCCCCGTGCTTTTACCGTTGGTATCTTCGGCTGGGGGTGCAGTGTAGGAAGTCGAACCAGCTTGCTCGTCGATCCAGCTTTTAACGGGCTCTTCGTAAAGGTTGAGTTTAAGCAGGCCAGAAAAAAATCCGCCCGCAAAGGCGATCGGCTGTTGGAACAATTCTTTGACCACCGGGATGAGTTCGTCGAGGAACATTCAAAATTCTCCTTATACTGTTAGGGTTATGCTTTAACTGTAACGTTAATTTTATGTGCCGTTTGCTTGGCTATCTCGGCGGGCCGATTTTACTTGATTCTCTGCTGTACAAGCCCGAACATTCCTTAATTGTGCAGAGTTACCAACCCCACGAAATGACTTCTGGCCTGCTCAATGCTGACGGTTTTGGCATTGGTTGGTATCACTCGCACCTGGATACTGACCCGTTTACCTATAAAAACACACACCCAATTTGGAGCGATATCAACCTTCCGAGTATTAGTCGATACATTGAATCGGGATGCGCTCTAGCCTATGTTCGCAGTGCAACTGTGGGACAACCTGTAGATTTGAGCAACTGTCAGCCCTTTGGGAACGATCGCCTGCTGTTCGTACACAACGGCTTTGTGCAGAATTTTCGGCAAACTCTTTACAGACCAATTCGCGATCGACTCAACGACACCACTTATCAGTCAATTAACGGCACTACAGATTCAGAGCATATCTTCGGCTTATTTGTCAATGAATTAACAGCCGCGAATCTAACTCTAGAAGCTGCTTTGCAAAACTCGCTGAAAACTTTAGCAGAGCTAGCAAACTTTCACCAAGTAGAATTTTCAGCTAATATCATTATCAGCGACGGACACCAGCTCGTTGCCTCTCGCTTTGCTTCCCAAAAAGCCCCTCCCTCCCTTTATTGGCTGCGGGACGATCCAACTTTTCCAAATTCTGTCATCATTGCTTCTGAGCCTTTATTTGTCGGCAATTGGCACGAGTGTCCAGTCCAAAGCATTATCAGTACGGGAGAAGACGGTGATATCGAAATCTATCCAATCTTGTAGAGAGGCAATTTATCGCGATTTGCAGCAGTGTCGCCGTGGCACTTTCCAACTATTTGCAGACATCGATCCTGATACTTTTTGCCGCCAAGCTCATCCAGATTTTAGTCCCGTGGGCTGGCACTTAGGTCACATTGCTTATACTGAGGATTTGTGGCTGTTGCAGCGGTGTGCAGGTTGGAATCCCGTCTTTCCTGAGTATCACCAACTATTTGCTGCTGATATTTTACCAAAAAAGCAACGGGTTTTTTTGCCAACTTTTCCCGAAGTTGAATTATATCTGGATGCGGTCAGAAAAAAGGTGTTAGATTATTTGGAAGTAGCGCCGATCGCACATCAAGAACGTCTCTGGCGGTTTCTAATTCAGCACGAAAGTCAGCACTGCGAAACAGTTGCTTTCGTGTTGCAAATGCAGAAGGAAGAAGGAAGAAGGAAGAAGGAAGAAGCAATATTAATTCCCAATTCCCAATCCCCAATTCCAAATGCAGAAGGAAGAAGGAAGAAGGAAGAAGGAAGAAGGAAGAAGGAAGAAGCAATATTAATTCCCAATTTCCAATCCCCAATTCCAAATGCCCCATGCCCGATGCCCGATTCCCCAGCGATTGAAATTCCGGGCGGGGAATTTTACATCGGAAGCGATGGTGTTGAGGCTTTGGATAATGAACGATCGCGCCACCTGTGTTATTTGGAAGCATACGCGATCGATCGATATCCAGTCACTTGCAGTCAATACCGAGATTTTATGGCATCCGGTGGCTATCAAAACCCCCATTGGTGGTCTGCTGAGGGCTGGGAATGGCAAAAAGTTCATTTAGTCGATCGCCCGCTTTACTGGTCAGAAAACCCAGCTTTCAACAACCATCCAGTTTGTGGCGTTAGTTGGTACGAAGCCGAAGCCTACTGCAACTTCACCGGCAAGCGTTTGCCATCGGAAGCCGAATGGGAAAAAGCTGCAAGTTGGGACGCCACAAATCAAACATACCGCATCTACCCTTGGGGAGATTCACAGCCAAATGCCAGCCTGTGCAATCACAGAAATAACATTGCAAATACCTCGCCAGTTGATAGCTTTCCGAAAGGAGCAAGTGCGATCGGCTGTTGTGATATGTTGGGCAATGTTTGGGAGTGGACTGCTTCAACCTTTGACGCCTATCCGGGATTTGAAAGTTATCCTTATAAAGGATATTCTGAAGTTTATTTTGATGGAGAACACCGGGTTTTGAAAGGCGGGAGTTGGGCGACTTTTCCCCAAGCACTGCGATCGAGCTTTCGGAATTGGTACTATCCGGGCGTGCGGCAAATCATCGCTGGTTTCCGCTGCGCTAAGTAGTTAGCTATGCAATTATAACCGCAATCAAATAGGTTCGTAGTGAGGACTTTAGTCCTTTGAATTTTCAGAGGACTAAAGTCCGAACGATCGAACTTAATAACCGTTATTTTAGGGACACCATATAAATTACGGCAAAAGGAATTTGGGACGAAATTTGTTTGCGAAATGCCAACTTTTTCTCAAGTAAAAATGTCCAGCAAAAAAACTTTCGCTAATTACAGAAATTACGCGCAAACTCTATTTGTAGGGCGACGCACACCGCACATTATACTATTGGTAGTGTAAAAATTTTAAATTTGCGTCCAGGAGTGAATTATTTGAGAACTTTATAGCAACCGCCAAAATGGTGAGAACATTCTTGATCCCTTCTTCCCTCTTCCCTTTTCTCTCTTCCTTCTACTATAATTGAGAATTTTTAAATTTTTTTTAATTGTGGATGCGATCGCCCCGAGGGTGAGAGAATACAGAATAGAGATCAGCATAAAAAAAATCTGGCTTGAGCGCGATATTTGGCAACGCGACTGTGTGTTATACCCATTTGTGCATCCTAATTTTAGTCTATGAAATTCCCAACACCGTCCGAGACGACAAACCCAGCCTCAATCAAGGAAAATCGCCTGCACTTAGAGCACCTGGTGAGCGCTGAGGCGCTGACACCCGCAGAAATGAATGCTGGCAGCGATGCAGTTAGCGGGTTGACTCAAAACCCCAAATCCCTGCCTCCCAAGTATTTCTATGACGATCGCGGCTCGAACCTGTTTGAGTTGATTTGTCAGTTGCCGGAATACTACTTAACGCGCACTGAGACGGCGATTTTGCTCTTATACGCGCGGGCGATCGCCCATCTGACGGGCCCCTGCGAAATCGTCGAACTAGGTAGCGGTAGTTCCACAAAAACTCGGATTCTCCTCGATGCTTACAGCAAACTGGAATATCCGCTGCACTATTTGCCGATCGACATCAGCCCCACCATCCTAGAAAGCAGCGCTTGTCAACTGTTAGCAGATTATCCATCGCTCCAGATTCACGGACTTGTCAGCACTTATGAACTAGCCTTAGCGAAAATTTCACCGTCGCCGTTGCCAACCCGAATGATTTGCTTTCTAGGCAGTACCCTCGGCAATCTCAACGCTCAAGAATGTGACTTATTCTTCTCGCAAATAGTCGCGGCATTGCAGCCGGGAGAGTATTTTTTGCTAGGAATTGACTTGGACAAATCTCGGGAAATTTTAGAGCCAGCCTACGACGATAGTCAAGGAGTAACGGCGGCATTTAACTTGAATATGCTCAGGCATTTAAATCGGAGGTATCAGGGAGATTTTGATTTAGCACAGTTTGAGCATTGGGCTTTTTACAATCAAGATAAATGTCAAATTGAAATGCACTTAAAAAGCAAAAAAGCTCAAACAGTTAAGTTGCAAGCTCTCAATTTAACGGTTGAATTTGCAGCAGGAGAAACCATCCGCAGCGAAATTTCGCGTAAGTTTAATCTGAATACTGTACAGGAAGAACTTTCACAGCGCGGTTTAAAGCCTGTACAAGTTTGGACAGATCCAAATCAGTGGTTCGGCTTGATGCTTTGTCAAATGTCAGACGTTATATCAATTCTGGCTGCACCGTCAGGTGATGTTCATGGTTAATGGTTGACGGTTAACTGTTAACGATTGACGGTTAACAGTTAACTCAAATTTACTCTTCCGAAGAGCGGATTTGATATTAATTATTAGTTTAGGACTTACTCCAATCCTCTTTCCTCTAGGTAGAAGTCGCTGTCAACTGTCAACTGTCAACTGAATGAAGTATTTGCACGCGCACCGGATGCACCCGACAAGAAACGGCATAGAATTAGGTCAAAAGCGGGAAGTGCTTGCTGATGTTCCACCGACTGCCGTCGTGAAGGAGTAAGGTTAATGTTGAAGCGGTAAACTGAAAGTGGAGCGATCGATCTTTGAATTCTAACCAAGCCGTCTGAAAATTCTCCTGAGTTAAATCCCTAAACGCCACAGTCATGTGCGGTACAAATGGGCGAGTCTGAGAAAGTCGATCGACAATTCCCAAATTTGTCTCAGCATAACTCATCAAATCTTGCTGCATCTCCAGCAATGCCGGCGATTTGACAACATCAACGTAAATGACGCGGGGATCGAAAGCCGCAAAACCGGAGAGAGTAATCGGAATTGACAGTCGCTTTGCAGCAAACACCTTTAAACTTTCCTCTAATTTCGGAACATCCGCCGCTGGCCATTCAAAAGGAGGTTGTAGCGTGATGTGCGGTGGCGAGTGCAAAGCACGACTGCTGTTATAACATTCCGCAAAATACAGTTGAATCTCAGTAATCTGCTGTTCAATATCGAGAGGTGGCACTAGAGCCATAAAAAATCGCTGTTTTGACGAGTTCATGGGATAACATCGCAGTTAAGAAAGGATGGTGGAAAATGGAAGGCCAGAGCTTAGCCCTAGCCCCCGTGTGCTCATCGCCCATTCCCAATCTAAAATATAAAATCTAAAATCCAAAATAAAAATGCCTTGGTTTGTCAAAATTGAACAAGGAATTGTGGAAAAGCCTGTCTTTGACCAGTACGTGCCAGCTCACAGAGCTTATGTCCGAGAGTTGATTTCTAAAGGACACCGAGCCAAAACTGGCTACTGGGGAAGGAGAGGTGGCGGTATGTTGATGTTTGAGGCGGGTTCGATGGATGAGGCGCAGGCGATCGTCGCTGAAGACCCCCTGGTAAAGAACGGTTGCGTTATTTATGAAATTTATCACTGGTGTGTGGTTGAAGAGTAAATAACTGTGTTATACTCACAGATGAACTGGACCCATGCGATTCCAACGCCCAAATCTTGTCAGGACCGGAAGGTAGCAGCAACACGGGATGCTTGTAATAGGCGTGGTCTCCGGTTCACCCAGTATTTTGAGGTATAGCTCCTATGCCTGGTTTTGGAGATATTTTACAGAAAGCAGTTTACCTTGGTGTCGGGCTAGCTTCCTACGCTGGTGAAAAAGCTGGCAGCAAGTTAACTGAATTACGCACTGAAGCTCAAAAGCTGGCAGATGAATTGGTGAAGCGGGGCGAGATGTCAACGGAAGAAGCCCGCCGCTTTGTTGACGATATGGTACAACAGGCTCAGCAGCAGCCTCCGGTGGACTCATCCCAACAGCAAAAACCCGCTGAACCTCGGTTAATCGAAATTGTTTCTGAGGAAGAAGATATTTCGCCAAAGGATGGTAAAGAAACCGGCGGCGTAGATAAGCTTCGCGAACAGGTGCAGAATTTACAAGATGAATTGCGGCGCCTGAAGCAGGATTAAGTAACAAAAAGCTCGCACAGCCAAGCATTAAGGGAACTCAAGAAACATTCTTGAGTTCCTTTTTGTATATCTCCCTTGCCAGATGTGGACGAATCTAAGGCAATAGGTAATAGAATTGAAAGTAGGTGCGATCGCCCCGCATGAGCCTGGCTGCACCTGTCGGTTAAATATTTTGCAATAGTAAGCTGTCAAATTCATGGAAGATTGGTCTAAAGATTTTTTTGAAGTAATGGAAAATGCTGCTTCTGAAGTAGAGCATTTTTTCACCGACATCAGCGAAGAGTTTGTCGAAATGCTGGACGTTTTGACAAAGATTTCGGAAGAGTTTACAGAACAAGTACAAAATAACCTAATTCCTGAAGTTGATGGTTATTTACAGGAATTTGACGGTTATTTCAATGAATTTCTCGAACCGATAATTGAGATTTACCGCGAGTTTGATCCGCAGTTTGATGAGATAGATTTGTCTATGGTGACTTATGTAGATCCTTCACCAACTCAGCAGCCAGCTTGTCAGGGTTGTCACAATTATCATGGTCAAGTTTATGGGGGGAATTTGTTGGTTTGTGCGATGCACCCTACTGGTGTGGAATCGGAAAGTTGTGCTGATTGGGAAGCCGACAACGATCTGAATTTTTAAGAGTTTTTGAGGGTTTAATGGCTTATGCTAACTTCAATTCAGTCTCCGTCAAAGATTTCTCTGGAAGAGTTTTTGTTGCTTCCAGAAACGAAGCCGGCTAGCGAGTATCTTGGTGGTAAAATTTATCAAAAAGCTATGCCGCAAGGAAAACACAGTACGTTACAATTCGAGTTTCCATCGACTATTAATCAAGTTGGAAAACCGCAGAAGTTAGCTTATGCGTTTCCCGAATTGCGCTGCACTTTTGGTGGACGTTCTATTGTTCCAGATATCGCAGTATTCGAGTGGTCGCGCATACCTCTCAATGCTAATGGAGAGATAGAAAACAGGTTTAAGATTGTGCCGGATTGGACAATTGAGATTTTATCGCCGGCTCAAAATCCAACTCGGGTAATCAATAATATTTTGTTTTGCTTAAATCACGGTGCTAAATTAGGTTGGTTGATTGACCCGGAGGAAAAATTAGTTCTTGTTTTTAAGCCGCAGCAGCAACCAGAGGCGAAGGAGGGCGAGGATATTTTACCTGTG
>PVWI01000293.1 GCA_003003725.1 filamentous cyanobacterium Phorm 6
GAGTTGTTATATTCTGATTTATATGCCTTTCTAGGACGGATTCAAGATTACTTTTCTTAACTTGCTCGCCAAAGACTTCAGATAACATTTGTAAAAGCTCGTGACTAGCCTTTTTAACGTGTTGGGAGCTATAACCATAAGTTTCTGCAACGTCAGCATATCTTTGACGCTTCAGTATTCCCGAAATAATCCCCCGCTGCAAGTTATTTAGATGTTTGCCTGTCTTGGCGCAGACAGCTTTATCGACAAATTGCAATATCTGAGGACTGTCCATAGGTGGGATGGTGGGATAATTTTAGTTACTATACCAAACTTTTTCCCACTTTTTCCAACTTTTTTTGGCTTCGCGTCGGATTTTTAGGAAGTTCCCACTTTTTCCAACTTTTTTTGTCTTTTATTTTTCCCGGATTGGTATATCGTATAAAAAATAAGGTTTTAGCAGAGATAATCAGCGACATTAACTTTTAGGTTAGGTTTGCGTTAAAGCGCTAAAAAGGGTATCGTCACATAACCTCAAGCATCAATTTTATAGGTATAATCAATGGCAACACCAAACCCCTTGGGAAGCAATCAGAACATTACTTTAGAGCATAATAAAGTTATCACGTTAACTAAAAGAACAATTCGGTTCTCAAAAAATGTTTACCAGACTCACAATATTACAGGTTTTAGTGAAGGAGAGGTAGATATGGGAACGATTCCTTGGGGAATTATAGTTGCTCTTCTTTTGATCGGATCAACTGTTGGCATTGCTAACAGTGGAATAGGTTTGGTATTAAGTTTGGCTGCGATTGGAGGTGCAATTTGGAACTTTTCTAAGCCAAAGCACTACGGTTTATTACTAACTCTCAATTCTGGCGACAAGAAGCTATTTACTACAACTAAAACGGAACTACTTAAAGAAATCATTGCACAAATATATGAATTTATTGAAAGTGAAAAGGAAGTGACTTACCAAGTATCCATTAGTAATAGTGAGGTAAGTGGTAATTTTATACAGGGAAATGTTGGGGGAAACACTTCGTATCTTTCTGGTGATTGAGCGAACATGACACTAAAAGTAAACATTAGCAATTGAGGATGCTATCAGCTATGGAACGGAAATCTGTAGACATGAATAACAGTAGCTTTAAGGGCAACTTGGTTCAAGGAAACGTCGATGGAAATGTAGAGTATAAACCCGTATCAGAGAGTAAACCCGTGTCAGAAACTTTCAATAATGACTACCGTGGAGCGAACATCGCCAACTCAGCCAATAAAGTTTCAGATAACGCACGACAGCAAGCCAACCAACACATTCATGTAGCTGAGCAAAAGCAAACCCTTGCAGAAGCAGCCACAGAAATTCAACAACTGCTCAAACAGTTAGAGGTAACTAATCCTACGGCTACTGAGGCTGAAAAGATTGCTCACGTTAATGATGAAACTACTCCCAATTTCAAGCGTCGTGCGGTTGGTGCATTGCAGGCTGGCGGTGAAGCTGCGATCGAAGAGTTTTTAGATCATCCCTATGTTAATGTCGGGAAGGCGATCGTCAAAGGTTGGATCAAACCAGAATAGATTGTGGTGCGCGAAGTGCGATCGCCCCTAACTACATCATTTCAACTTGAGAAATATCATACCGCCGCGCGATCGCAACTAAAATGCGATCGCGCAAATCTTTGTCAAACTACCCTAAAAGTTGCAATTACTACGTTGACCTGCTACCGTTAACATAGACGCATCGTAGGAAAACAACCGATGACACTAACAGAATTACTCCCTACCATTAGACAACTATCTGCGATCGAGAAACGAGAATTAATCCGCATTCTAATGGCGGAAGAGGGTATCACTGAGGATATTTTTCCTTTGGAACCTTGCAAGATTTACTACCTACCAACCCCCTACGATACTTTTGGTGCTGGTGCAGCTTTGATGCAGGCAATGAATCTGGCTAACCACAACGAAAACTGATTATTATGCGATTTCAATACTCTACCAATGACTCATCTCAAGATGAGTTTGACAGCCTACCGCGCATTCCCTTGATTCTGCGCCACAATAACCAGGGAGTCGAAGTTGTTGGGTTAGTAGATAGTGGTGCAACTGTGAATGTATTGCCTTACCAAATAGGAATTCAGCTTGGCTTAGTTTGGGATGATAGCAAAGCCATCATTCGACTGGCAGGCAATATTGGTAATCAACCAGCGATGCCAGTATTTTTAATCGCTGAAATAGGAGACTTTGCTCCCGTAAGATTAGCATTTGCTTGGACAAAAAGTGACAGCGTATCATTGATTCTGGGACAGACAAATTTCTTCTTAGAATTTGATGTTCACTTTTATCGTTCTCGGCTTGAGTTCGATATTGAGCCAAAACGTTAATATCCACCTACTCGCTCATCACGATCGCATTACCTTGAGTTATCCAGATTGTTTTTCGTGCCAAATCGCCTCTCTCTCGGCTTCTAAACCACCAAATAAGTCCGTCAAACCTACATTTTCATCTTCCATAATCGTGACAATCCGATCGATTAGTTGGGGCACAACTTGCATCGGCTCATCAAAATCATCAGCAATCACCAGCGGCAGCCCGCGCAGAGGATAATGCTTTTGTACTGTCAATTCAGCACTCGAAATCTCACCAGACTCGATCGGCAAAAAAACCTCCGAGTTCGACAAACGCCTCTGACGCAAAAAACTCAATAGCACCTCAAGTACATCATCTGAGGCTTGCTCAATCTCGCTAATTAGTTCTTCCCGGACAGTCATAATCTGGCATTCTCCTTGCTAGACTTCTTTACCTATTGTATCGAGATGCGATCATTTTGGGCGATCGCCCTTTCCCCCAAATCCACCCCAAAACCTACGCCAAAAACAACTTATAAGCCGGATTCTGACTCTCATCCCCATACTGATAGCCCAGCGTATCCAAAAAAGCCTGCCATTCCTGCATCTCATCCGGCGGTACTTGAATTCCCACCACAATTCGCCCGTAATCAGCCCCATTATTCCGATAATGAAAAACGCTGATATTCCAATTAGGACTCATCGAACCCACAAACTGCATCAACGCACCCGGACGTTCGGGAAATTCAAAGCGGTAAAACAGTTCATGTTTTGCCAGAAAAGAACGGCCGCCCACCATGTGCCGTAAGTGCAATTTCGTTAATTCATCATCAGTTAAATCCAAAGTTTTGAAGCCACAATCTTCAAAACTTGCCGCTAATTTAGCCGCATCAGCGCGGTTTTGAATTTGCACACCAATAAAAATATGTGCTGCTTTTTCATCCGCAATGCGATAGCTAAATTCCGTCAAATTGCGCTTACCCAAACACTCGCAAAACCTGCGGAGACTTCCCGGCTGTTCGGGAATTGTGACTGCAAAAATCGCTTCCCGGCGTTCGCCAAACTCTGCTCTTTCTGCTACAAAACGCAGGCGATCGAAATTCATGTTCGCGCCGCAAGCAACAGCAATTAATGTTTCTCCTGCGACTTTTTCCCGTTCCACGTAAGCTTTCGCACCGGCGATCGCCAATGCGCCGGCAGGTTCTAAGATCGATCGCGTATCCTCAAAAACATCCTTAATCGCCGCACAAATATCATCCGTATCTACTAAAATAATCTCATCCACATACTCCTGACAAAGCCGAAAAGTTTCCTCCCCAACTTCCCGCACCGCAACCCCGTCAGCAAATAAACCCACCTGCGACAAACGCACCCGTTTACCAGCTTTCAGCGATTGATTCATCGCATCGGAATCCACCGGTTCGACGCCAATAATCTTAATTTCCGGGCGCAACCGCTTAATATAAGCCGCAATTCCCGAAATCAATCCACCGCCGCCAATTGCCACAAAAATCGCGTGAATTGGTTTTTGATGTTGCCGAAGAATTTCCATGCCGATCGTACCCTGTCCCGCAATTACGTGCGGATCATCAAAAGGGTGAATAAAAGTTAAGTTTTTTTCCGCCTCTAATTGGCGCGCAAAAGCGTAGGCATCGTCGTAGGTATCCCCATGCAAAACCACCTCTCCACCACGGGCTATCACCGCATTTACCTTCACCTGCGGCGTTGTTACAGGCATGACTATCATCGCGCGAGTTCCCAGGTGGCGAGCAGCGAGGGCGACTCCTTGGGCGTGATTGCCGGCGGAAGCTGCGATGACACCTTGTGCTAGCAAATCCGGCGACAGTTGCGCCATTTTGTTGTACGCACCCCGCAGCTTAAAGGAAAACACCGACTGCATATCCTCTCGCTTCAGCAGCAGTTTATTGTTGAGCCGCGCTGATAGATTGGGGGCGACTTCTAGGGGTGTTTCTTGAGCAACATCGTAGACGCGGGCGGTGAGGATTTGTACTAGGTAATCGCAAAGCATGGGGTTAGCAGGTGGGTTGATGCCGGATGGTGGGATAATTGTACGGCACTTGTGTTAGTATTTTGCGGAGAATGGCGATCGAATAGCGGGGAATTGGCGATCGCGCGAGGCGATTTAGTTTGCCAATAATTTGATTGCCAATTAAAAGATTTACGTGCAGAAAGTGCGATCGCCCTCAAACACAAAAAAGAGCGATCGCTCGGCGATGCTTGAGATGATATCTAGTCCTAATACTTGCCATTTGCCAAAACCTAATCTGGACGTGCAAAACCAGTTCGAGGGTCACTAATAAACAAACCCAAAACCAGCGAGTCCATCACCGTATCCCAGACAGGAGTCAAACGTTCCGCATCATCAACCCAGTAATCAAAAGTAATCAAACACTGAACATTAGAACCCAATCCCACACAGATTCGCGAATAAGCTTCCCGCTGTTCTGGAGGGTCGATAAATTTGAATTGAGTCCAAACAATCCGAGCAGTTTGCCGCTTCAATTGGATGATTTCTCCCATATCAAACGGATTCCGGCTATCCTCTTCCGCCACCTGCTTTAATAGCGGAGCCAACGGAAAATCTGCCCAATTTCCGGGGGGAAGTAAATTAAACGAAACTTCTAAACCACAATCATCATCCGGCGGCTTTTTGTCCGTAAATCGGAACGACTTCGTATCCGGTTCAAAATGCCAATCTTCAGGAACATCAAAGCGAACTGCACCTCTTCCTGCTACAAAGATGCGAGTTCCCGGCTTAGATTTCCAATTGTGGTCTTCTTTGAGCTCTAGGGTTTCCTTGAGCCATTCTTGCTTTTTGCGCTTAGACATAAACAGAACACCAAATTACTGCTAATGTGTAGTTTGAGACTTGGCAAACACATTTTAACTCTATTTGGCTCACCGTTTGACTCAAATATAACAATCCTTACAAAAATTACCACGGGTATCGAGAAACCGGGTTTTTTTACTAAAATCATTCATCCCAGCCCTAGAATCAATAAAAAACCCGGTTTCTTTAGTCGCAGCGCGTAATTCCTGTATAACAATTCTTACAAAAATTATAAATCCCTCTATTCTCTATTCCTCTGCGTGCTCTGCGCCTCTGCGGTAAAAAAAATCATTTCACAATTTGCTAAATTTTATTTTGACTCTTGGGAATCACATACCTAATGCCGCCTTTATTCCCAGCCGCATCGCCCTTATAGCGGGGGATAACATGAATAGCAGCGTGACTGCGACTTTGACCAGCCTGTTTATTAATATTGATTCCCACATTAAAACCGTCAGGCTGAAACTCTTTAATTAACATCTCTTGCACTTTATTCGCCATAAACCAACAAGCCGATTGTTCCCTAAATGGTAGTTCAAAATAATTAGCAACGTGACGCTTGGGGATAATCAAAACATGACCTTTGCTAGCGGGATAACCATCAAACATCGCATAAGCTGTGGCTGATTCAGTTAGTAAAGTTAGGTTTCTGTGCGGATTGCAGAATATGCAGTTATTAGTTGAATTTCTTTGATGGTTGTAATGCACATACTCGTAGATTTCGCAAGACTCATTTAAAAGATAGGACTTAAACGGAAGTTTGACAATGCACTGATATGTAGGTTTTTTGTGGACGTAATGTTCTCGAAAACCTTCTTTTTTGATATCCCTTCTCACTGCAAAATATGCTTTACCTCCCGGCTTCAATAGGTGTGATACTTCCATCAGGACATTCGCTTGTTCTTCGGGAAACAAAACATTTAAAACATAAAAGCAAATGACAGTATCAAATTTATGTTCGGGGAATTCTGGAAAATAATAAGAGTCGTAACCTGCAATATCAAAGCCTTTTTGCTGCAACAATTTAACATCGTTGCCGAAGCCGCACCCAAAATCTAAGACTTTACCTTGCAGCAAGTTTTGATCTAATAAAAATTTAGCCGGAAATGATAGGTAAATTCTTTCGATTGCCGTCAGGTGGCTGAATTTATTTTGTTGCTTTTTCATGGCAGCATAAACTTGATTTTAATCGATATTCTTTAGTCCGCGCAGGCGGACTTTGTTTGTCTAGCAGCGATTTCAATCGCCGAATCTTATCTTATCTCTTCAGTCCGCGAAGGCGGACTTTGTTTGTGTAGAAGCGATTTCAATCACCGAATTTTATCTTAATCACAATTGTATCATTATTGCAGTTTGGCGATCGCACCTTTAGCCACCAAAACCTGATCAGTCACCAAATCCCGCACCGTAGCCAACAACACCCGCCTCTCATCCACCTCAAAACTCACCGAAACCCTGTCAATCCCCAACACCCCAGGCGGATTCAAATGCGCCACACAAACCTCCTGATGGTGCCTTTCTAGAGAGCGAAAATCGCTGTGTTTGTTGAGAAAACTGCTCGTCATTTGCCCTTTTTCATTAAAAGTAACCTCCGCTTGCGATACCTCAGCAACTTCCCCAATATCTAGCCGAATTTCCCTTTGCCCTTCTATTGCCACTTGCAACATTAACTCTTCGGAACTTTGACAAGGATACTTCATTTCCTTACTAAATATCGGCGAATAAGCATAAGCTTTAGCGTAAGGTTCCCAGAGACGAATTGCATAGGTATGACGCAAATAATCATCAACAATCGCCAATTCTGTCAAGGCTAAAGCACCGTGCGCAACAGCTTCAAAGGGTTTATCAGTTTTGACTTTTTGCCGTCCGAAATACGAAACCACTAAGTTAGATACAGCAGGAATCAAAGAAGTTCCTCCAACCAGCAAAACCTGTTCGATATCTACTTTGCCGATACCTTTTCCCAGTGCAATACTTAATACTTCATCTAAAGCTTCTCGCAACTGTTCTAACAACTGCCGAGATTCCAAAATATCCCCAAGCTTCTCTCGGTTTAGCTGCAAATCATAAGACATAAAATTTTCATCATCAAACCAACTTTCCTTCACCTCATCAACTTGAGAAAGTTGAATTTTTAACTTTTCTGCTATTTCTAATAAATTTTGCCAGCCAACTGGCCCGACTTCTGCCCGTGACGAATTAATCTGCTGCAAATAATCTTCGACAATCCAAATGTCAATATCTTCGCCACCGACATAAGCATCTGATTTTGCTAATACTTCCGCCCGCATTAAATTGGGAGTTTTCGATTGGCTATTTTTGATTGAGGAAGCAGGTGCTGTGCGGACTAAACTTATATCTAAAGTTCCGCCACCAAAATCGACTACTAAAACTAGAGAACCGGGACGTTTTACTGCATATCCCAAGGCGGCGGCTGTGGATTCATCTATTAGCTGAACTTCCGCAATTCCCAGATTTTCTGCTAAGTCGCAAAACCAATCCA
>PVWI01000294.1 GCA_003003725.1 filamentous cyanobacterium Phorm 6
AAGTCTAGATCCCCCTAAATCCCCCTTAAGAAGGGGGACTTTGAGAAGACTCCTGTCCCCCCCTTCTTAAGGGGGGCTAGGGGGGATCGAGGCCTAATCGTCAAACAGCAGACCGGTATTACGTTTGACGTTAAGTTGACACTAATGGGCAGTGCCGTGTCCTAATTTCTAATAATTCCGATGCAACCGGAAACTAGATCAAATTTCAAATCTCAAATCGACTGACGGGCGCTTCAGACTGTTTTTTCTGGGAAAGTGCCTGCCAGAGCTGTGAATAATTGTTCGATAACTGGTATGATTTACCTGCTCCCAAAGCCTAAAATGCAAAGGAAGCAACCAGTGGGGCTGGACACAAACCTCACTATAAAACGCCGTAAAGGGAAAAATTGCCAGTACCTTGAAGGAAGTTCTCGATCTCCTTAACAAGAGTCAGAAGCCCACATCACAATCATAGATTGTGATGTGGGAGTGTCAGGCCGGGAAAGCGCATTACAGGACAGGCTGAAGTAATGGCGAGACGACAATCTGAACAATTCCACACACCACCGCAATACAACCCATCCCCGAAACCGATGGCACAGTTGAGTGCAGAGGTTACAGGCGATGCTAGTTCCTCAGTAATGGCGTCGCCGACTGAGGGCAAAAGAACTTTTTGGCAGTGGCAGCTAATCTGGCTGAGTCTCCTGGTGGGATTTGGAGTAACCGGTGCTGCTGCATTTCTGTGGCTGCTGACGATGCCCCCGCCGCCGAATTGCCAGCAACTTTCACCGCTGGCAGCAGACGGAGAGCGACTTTACTGCGCTCAACAAGCAGCTAAGTCTGGCAAGCTAGAACAGCTAGAATCGGCAGTGGCAATGGTGCAGGCTTGGCCGAAAGAACATCCGTTATACTCCCAGGGTCAACATTTGATCGGGGAATGGTCGAAAGCCATGCTGGGATTTGCCCGGGCAAAAATTGAGCTTGGTGATTTGAAGGGCGCTCTGGAGATTGTGGCGAAAATTCCCAAAACCAGTCCGTCTTACCCAGAGGTAGAGGATGCTGTTGCTGCTTGGGAAAAAAATTGGCAGGAGGGCCAAAAACTCTACGATACAGCCCTAACAGCTTTGAAAAGTGAGGATTTGAGGAAGGCCTGGGATTATGCTCAAGCTCTGTTTAAGCTGGAAAATGTTTTCTGGAGTCAGAAGCGCTATAACGAGCTGATTCAGCAGATTTCTTTGGAAAGAAATGGCTGGCAGCGCTTGCAAGAGGCTAGAGAGTTGGCGAAGGACGGAACTCCGCAAAAGTTCGCTGAGGCGATCGTCCTAGCTCGCAAAATAGACCCACAGCTTTTTGCCCGTGCTAAAGCTGAGAAAGAAATTGAGGGCTGGAGCCGGACTTTGCTGGCAATGGCTACTAAGCGGTTGGGGTTGAAAGACCTCCCGGGGGCGATCGAGGCTGCTGCTGTGGTGCCACAGGATTCGCCACTGTTTGCAGAAGCTCAAGATTTGATGCAGTTGGGTAGAGCTCAGGCGGTGATGTGGAACCAGTCGATCTCAACTCCGCTGGGGCAACACATTTTTACGTTGCTCGAAGGGCGGGGGGCTGCTAGCCAAATTGCTCCGGGCCGCCCTCTGTACAAGCAGGCTCAAGTTCAAATTGACAATTTGCAGGTGCAGTTTCAAGATTTGCTACGTTTGCAAGTGGCGAGCACGATCGCCAGTTTCGGTCAGGTAGGGGCGTTTCAGGTAGCGATCGAGCAAGCGCAAACCGTCGGCCCCAAACAGCCGCGCCGCGTCCATGCTCAAACTTTGGTGGCTACTTGGCGCCGGGAAATTCAGCGGATCGAAGACCAATCTTTTGTCAACTTGGCGAAGCAGTTGGCAGAAGCGGGAACGGTGGAAGGACTTAAGGGTGGTATCGGCCAGGTACTCCTGATCTCTCAAAATCGTCCCCGCAGGGTAGAGGCGCAAACTCTCTTGGCTCAGTGGACAAAACGCATAGAAGTTATTCAAGATCAACCTTTTTTGGATGAATCTATCGCCCTGGCTAAGCAAGGAAAACTTAGCGCCGCGATTGAGAAAGCTTCGGAAATTAAGAGCGGTAGGACTCTGTACGCCAAAGCTCAGGATAATGTCTATCAGTGGGTGAGCGAACTGCAAGTTGCTCGCGATCGACCGATTCTGGATCGAGCAGCCGAATTGGCTTCTCAGGGTAGTCTAGGAGCTGCGATCGATATCGCCTCCCAAATCGGTTCCGGTAGGGCGCTGCATTCAGAGGCAGCAGGTGCGATCGGGCGCTGGAGTGCTGAACTCAGAGCAAACACTGCACCGCCGCCGGCTCCACGACAGGAGGAGTACGCCCCGGCTCCACGACAGGAGGAGTACGCTCCGGCTCCGCGACAGGAGGAGTACGCCCCGGCTCCGCGACAGGAGGAGGCGCCTCCTCCCGAGTACGCCCCGGAGCCAGAGCCTTACTATCCGCCCGCCGCCAGACAAGAGGCTCCGGCTCCGGCTCCCGAGCCTTACTATCCGCCCGCGAGAGAGCCGGAACGTTACTCTGCGCCCGCAAGGGAGCCGGAACCTTATTATCCGCCTGCGAGACAAGAGGCACCTTACTATCCGCCCGCGAGACAAGAGGCTCCGGCTCCGGCTCCGGCTCCGGCTCCCGAACCCGCGCCGCCTTCGATTCCTCAACCGGCTGGGCCTCCTGATGCTAATTTGATCCCCGAGTAATTGGGTTTCCGCGCGATCGACCTCTCAAATCTTAAATCTAAAATCGAGTGAGTAATTTCCAACTACTATTGATCGATCGCGACCCCATTTTTCGGCTGGGGCTGCGAGTAGCCTGCGAGCAGTATCCAGACTTGGAAGTTGTCGCAGATGTTGCCACGGGAACCGAGGCGTTGCGGGTTCTGGAAACTCGCTCGCTGGGGTCTGGAGCAGCCAAGAAGCCCGCAGATTTGGTGATTTTGACTGTTGAGATGTTAAGTTTGCGATCGGGCCAAATGGACGCGCTGGCAGTTTGTCGCGAGCTCAAAATTTTGTACCCAAACCTTCCACTGTTGGTGCTAGGCGGGCCACTGACACCGAAGCTGTTGGCCCAGATGCAGGCTGCGGGCGCGAATGGCTATTGTCCTAAAGGTAGAGATATTTCCCTGACAATAGAAACTATTCGCGCGGTAGCATCGGGTTCCACTTATTGGCCGACGGATGTCGCAGCCAACTCCGAAATAGAATTAAATTCAGCGACGGTTCAAACAATAGAAAATTCCGCAGAAAATCCAGAAGAAAATGCTGAGAGTCTGACAGTCCATACGCCCGTACACCAAAAAATACTGGCTTATTTTTGTGTGTCTGGATTGCGGGAAATAGATGCAGCTTTGGCAATTGTCAAAGATGATTTGGAACAGATTAAAGTGGCAGATTCGACAGATTTAGCCACTATTTTAGATGGGGTTGTACTCAGCGGACACCGCCGAGAATTGCTTGCTGCTCGTTGGATTGTTAGTCAATTATTGGTTGATGGAAGAGGGGAGAAGGAAGAAGGAAGAAGGAAGAAGGAAGAAGGAAGAAAGAAGAAAGAACAGGAAGACGGGAGACGGAAGACGGAAGAAGGAAGACGAGAGAGTTTGTTGAATAATTCTCAGTTGCAAGTCGCGAATTCCACAGTTTCGGGTGAAGCTTTGGTGGTTGCGAGTGATTGGCAAGGAAGTTTGTTTGATTCGGTGGCTGCTAAATTGCAGTTGGATATAGTGAATTTGACTGGCGTGCCTTTGGAAATCGATATTTTGCGATCGACCAAAAAGCGCGAATTAATTAATTCCATCCTGCGAAAGTTACAGGATTTACTTCAGGAATTGCACTTGGGGCAAGTGCAGCCAACTCAATTGTCGGAAAAAATGCCTGCTATTCTGCGGAATTTGTGGGAGGCGACAATCATAGAATTTTTTGGCAGATACTACACGGTGCAAACCGGAGAATCTCCGGTTTTTGAAAGCAGTCAAACAAGCTTAAAATTGAGTGAAAGTCAAGAGCAAATTGCCGCGACAGGAAACAGGTTAGAAGTTGT
The DNA here is from genome assembly GCA_003003725.1 of filamentous cyanobacterium Phorm 6. GTDB lineage: Bacteria > Cyanobacteriota > Cyanobacteriia > Cyanobacteriales > Microcoleaceae > Microcoleus. The sequence goes on from PVWI01000294.1 coordinate 4,048, forward strand.
GCCGATGCTGCTGGCAGATGCTGATGTAGTTGCAGCACAAATCCTTAACGAAATCCCGATGATAGTTGAGTTTTTTGCACATTTGCTATTTGAAATTCCGCTAATAGTTGATAATATTTCTTGTCAGCCTGGTAGCCTGCAAGCGATGCAGCGAGCTGAAGCTTTGTTAGAAAATTTGGTAATTCAAGTTGCTAGCGGAGTTGTGCAGCCTCTGCTCAATAATTTTGCGGATATTGAGGAAATCAAGCAAAGTTTTTACGATGGCAAGTTGATTTCGACACGAGAAATTGAGCGGTTTCGGAATAATTTGTCTTGGAAATATCGCTGGAATAGCTATTTTGTGGAACCGAAAGCAATTTTTGAAAGTAGGTTTTGGCTTTATGTTTTTGGCGAGAGCGGAATTCGGAGAATTACTATTTATGCTCCTAGAAATAGGGAGTTGACACAACTTTCGGGGTGGCAGTTAGCCTTTACTTTGTTGCTAGAAACTAGGGATGCGATCGCACCTAGAGTTCGGGCTGCTATTTCGCTATTGGGTGCTGCTGTTGTTTACGTTTTGACTCAGGTAATAGGGCGGGGAATTGGTTTGATCGGGCGGGGAATTATCCAGGGTATTGGCAATTCTTTGCAGGATAGTAAGTTTGGGAAAAATGGCTGATATTTTGCAGAATAATTAAGGCTTGCTGAAAAAGCCTAAAACCCTTACATCAAAAGACTTGGGTTCGTTTTAGCGCTGAAAATGTGCAAAGATAGTAGCTAAAATGAGTCAAAAGCCCAGCACACCATCACTTTCGTAATGTACCGAAAAGTTGACCCAACCCCAAAAGAGCTATCCAACTTTGATCTCCCCTTCGAGGGGCAATTGTCAGAGAATTAATCGTTGGTAATCATAGCGAAACTAATTCCGTGGTCAGAATTTGAAGTCGAATATGCCCAAAATTTTACAGTCTCTACTGGAGCTCCAGCTTGCGTCATTTAGGATGGCATTGGGGGCATTAATAATTAAAGAAAGGTTAGGAAGCAGCTCATGATAAACAATAGAACAAATCAGAGAAAACCCATACCTACAATACTTGGGTAGTAATAAATATGTAGTGATTAGATATTTATTGGCTCAAAATATAGTTGTAATGATGGATAAAATACCAAATAGCACCAATATGGTTTCCTAACTTTTTAGAAAATGAAAGAGTCTTTCTTACGAGCCGAGAAACACGTTGGCGCAAAGTATTATTAAATCTTTCAATGTGATTAGTTTTTCCACTGTCTTTACCAACTGGTTGATGGCGTTTGCTTGGAAAAATACAAGCATAAGCCGCCCAAAAATCTGTATAGCAAACAGCACATTGTCGATATACCGGAGGTAGAGAATTCCATAATTGTTTTGCTCCTTCTTCGCTGCGATCCCCAATATAAATACCAATAATTTCTCTGCTCTCTCTATCCATTGCTAACCACACCCATTGCTTATTTTGTTTGCAATCTACAAATGACCACAGTTCGTCACATTCAACATTCAATCTAACTTTTTTTTTGGCTTAACCTTGACCACGCGCTTGATTGAGGCATATTTATTATTTACGTAATCCTGTAACCATTTTTGAGAAACACCCGTGCTTCTAGCTATACCAGCCAAAGAAATCTTCTCCAAAAGAAGTCGATCGATTAAATTTTTTGTTTCTGAGCTAATTACTTTGTTTGTAGAATTTTCAACAAATTGGCAACCGCAACTTTGACATTTGTATTTTGGTTTTTTATTGTGAATCCTACTATTTTTAACTATGTGAGTTGAACCACAATCGGGGCAATCTGGTCGTAATAAGAGCATATTATCTGACTAAATTTAGGTTGGCAAATATCCAGGATTCCAGCAATAGTTACTGATCATAGTATAACTGTAACTAAATCTACATTCGAGCGCGTAAAGAAATATTAAGATCGCAAAATTTGATTTTGTAAATTATAAAATTATCCTCTGCTTTCAATTACTGTAATTAAATGTCACTACATATTTATTACTACCCTAAATTTGAGGTCGAACTGGTAAAAAAAAGACGGAAGAAATTAACGACATTTTTTTCAAAAACAAGGCTGGCATAGAATCCGGGGAAATAATAGTATTGTTTTTAGATGAATGTCATCTACTTCATGGTGATCTAAATGGTTATGTTTGGGGTCAATCAAAAATCAGAATTGAAGTCCCAATTACCAATGAAAAAGATAGACAAACTTATTTTGGCGCACTTAATTATCAAAGCAAAGAATTCCATGTTCATAGCCATCCATCTGGCAATGGAAAGTCAACAGTTGAATTCATAAAATACTTACAACATAAATATAAAAATCGGAAGATTATCTTGATTTGGAATGGAGCCAGTTATCATAAATATGGAGAATTTAGAGACTTTTTATGAAAAGTAAATGGTGACAAAGAACCTGATGATTGGTCAATTACTTGTATTTTATTTGCTCCCAATGCTCCCTAACAGAATCCCGTTGAAGATATTTGGTTACAAGCTAAAAACTTTTTAAGAAAGTATTGGTATTTATGTAGGTCTTTTAAGATTGTTAAATTTTTGTTTGAATTTTTTACTAACGAACATAAATTTGATTTCCCCAAAATACATAAATATACTTGCACGCAGAAAATTAATTAGGATTGCTCTAGGTCTAGAAAATCATTTAGGATTGCTATAGACCACTCTAATAATTATCGCTTCACAGACATCCTGCCTGTGAAGCGATAATTTTGGGAAAAGTCTATTAGTAATTCATCGGATGCGATCGAATTTTTGATTAAACCGCAGCCAACTCAGGAGTCGGGCGCTTGCTGTGACGGATACCCTCGATCGCGCTTGCGTAATCAGGAGCCTTAAACACCGCAGAACCAGCGACGATCGCATTTGCGCCCGCTTCCAGAACCTCCCAAGTATTGTTCACCTTCAAACCACCATCCACCTCAATCCAAGGATCGAGGCCCTTGTCGTCGCACATTTTGCGCAAGGAGCGAATTTTCGGCAACACAGCCGGGATAAAACTTTGACCGCCAAAGCCCGGATTGACGCTCATAATCAGCACCAAATCGCAAAGTTCCAGCACGTACTCGATTAACTCCAGCGGCGTCGAAGGATTCAGAACCACACCAGCCTGCTTGCCCAATTCCCGAATTTGCCCCAGAGTGCGGTGCAAGTGAGGCGAAGCATTGTGCTCGGCGTGAACCGAAATAATGTCCGCACCAGCCTTCGCAAAGTCTTCGACGTACTTCTCCGGCTCCACAATCATCAGGTGGACATCGATTATCTTGGTAGTAACAGGACGAATTGCTTCCACAATCAGCGGCCCGATCGTAATATTAGGAACAAAGCGACCGTCCATCACATCTACGTGAATCCAGTCAGCCCCAGCTTTGTCGATCGCCCGAATCTCATCTCCGAGACGGCTAAAATCGGCTGATAATATGGATGGAGAAATAACGATCGGTTTTTGAGATTTGGTCATGGCTAAGTCTGTTCTCCTGTCTGCGGTGCTGTATCCAGTTTATCAAACTACGGCTCTCCGGGTCGAAAAGTTGCTCGCAGGCGATCGCGGGCGATGGATGCGCCGAAAAATTTTGCATCTGACAGACAAGTTT
>PVWI01000054.1 GCA_003003725.1 filamentous cyanobacterium Phorm 6
TGTAACACCCGCGCCTCCTGCACCCGCGCCCTCTGCGCCCCCCGCAGCCAAGCAGCAGCGGCCTTTTGAGACTCCCGTAAGTACGATCGAACAAATGGTCAGAGATGCCCATACTGCATCCGCTTCCGACATTCACATTCGAGTTGGCCAAGTACCTCGATTTCGGATTCGGGGTGTGATGCAAGTAGCCACCAGCCACCCCAAAGTAACGCCAGAAATTTTTGAACATTATTTAGCCGAAATTCTCACCCCCGAGCAGCGAAAACAGTTCGTAACTACCAAAGAATTAGACGCAGCAATTTTTTATCCAGGCTTCGTGCGGTGTCGCGTCAACTGTTTTGATTCCCTCAGCGGTGGTGCCATAGTATTGCGGTTGATCAGTTTAGAAATACCGACTATCGATTCCTTGAGGTTGCCAGAAGTTCTCAAAAGTATTATTCTGCGATCGCAGGGGTTAATACTGGTTACGGGGCCTACCGGTTCGGGGAAATCGACAACAGTAGCTGCGATGATCGACCATCTCAACCAGATGGAACAGAAGCACGTAGTTACAATAGAAGATCCGATCGAATTCATTCACCCTTCTAAAAAATGCTTGGTCAGCCAGCGGGAAGTCGGCTTGCATACCCACGAATTTCAGCAGGCTTTGCGGGCAGTTTTGCGGGAAGATCCGGATGTGATTCTGATCGGGGAAATGCGCGATCGCGTTACCATCAATACAGCCTTGCAAGCAGCTCAAACAGGCCACTTAGTAATAGGAACTCTCCACACTCGCAGCGCCATTAACGCTCTCAATCGATTGTTGAACCTCTACCCGCCCGAAGAACAGCAGGCGATGCGGATTCAAATTTGCGATTCTTTAGTAGCAGTAGTTGCCCAACTTTTGCTGCCAACTGTTGACAACCGCCGCGTCGCAGTTCACGATATTTTAGTGAACACGCCAGCCATGCAGGAATACTTGATGAAAGGTGCTGATGATGAAGCTTTCCGGTTGATGGAACATGACACTTATGAAGGAATGCAGATTATCAACGAGGCTCTTTATAAACTTGTGCTTGAGGGCAGAGTTACGATCGAAGAAGCGGCAAAAACTTCTCCCGAAGCGAGCGATTTAGACCGTCGCTTGCGGACTGGAGGCTACGATGTTGGGGACGCTCGCGGCTTTGAAGGCAGCAAAAAAGAACGCAGGGTTCGCTCCTAGCATCATACATAAAGGGGTAGGCACAGCAGGGCATACCCCACCTATCGGATAGGCATCTTTTGGGCAAACCAAAATATTTGGCATTTTTTTGCGTATGTCTACTTAAATTTTTACTATGTTTGGTAGCCAAAAATACATCTCAATTAAGTAAAAAAAACCAAAAAATTAATTTTAAGTATATTGTTAAGTTTTTTGAACGGAGGCATTACTTTACATTAACTTTAAAATTCCGTGAAAACTCGCAGGTGATTGCAAAGAAATAGTAAAGATATGTTCAGAGTATTGCCAACAGCTAGCAACTTAAGTTTATAGTTGTAGTGACAAATTTGTGACTGAGAAAGTTGCGAATTTGCCGATCGCCAAAGTAAGCAGGTTAAAAAAGTGCTTAATAAAACTACAAGTAGGCTTAATACAAGTAATTTACTAGAGAACCGATCGCATATCTTTCCGATCCAGTGGCTTTCAGTCTGAAAAATCCTCAGACTAAGTAGACTTATAAAGATTCTGTACCTCAAAAATCTGTTTAACAACTCGCTGATCAGCAGCCGTATTTCTAGAATTTACAGGAGCCCAGAAAATGAATAGTGTATCTAACCCCTCAGAAGTGTTTGAAAGTAACAGCAAAGCCGAAATAATCGATCGCATCCAGCAGCTAGTTCCCCCGGGTTCCCCCGAACCACAAGATCCCGAAATCCTAGCAGCCTTACAAACTCTCACCGCACAGCTAATCAAAGCCTATCAAGCCGACGGACAATTAGAAAGCGAACCTTTTAGCGACGTGCGCGATCGCACTATTCACCTATACGCATCCGCAGTCAGAAGCAAAATCAAAGGAAAAACCATCCTGATCACCGGCGGAGAAGGATGTGTAGGTAAATTCTTAATCGAGAAACTCCTCGAATTAAGCGCAACTAACATCATTTCCGTAGACAAAGCCCGATGTCAAAACCCCAAAGAAAATCTCCCGCACTTTAACAGAGAAGGCGCAGTAACTTTCTATGCGGCCGACATTCGCAACTTCGAGGCGCTGAAACACATATTTGAAGTAGAAAAACCAGCCCTTATTTTTCACCTAGCAGCCCAACGCCAACCTGGACTAGCTGAAATCCAAATCCGAGAAACAGTTACAACCAGCCTGTTAGGAACCCAAAACGTCATCCAACTCTGCGAAGAATACGGCGCAGAAAATTGTGTATTTTCTTCCACAGGTAAAACATCTCGATATTTTACAACCGAAGTTTACGCCGCCTCCAAAAAGTTGGCAGAGTGGCAATTTTCCAAAGCAGCTCAAGAAGGAGATGTCATTTACGGGATGGTTCGCTTTACCCATATGTTGGAAAATAGCTTGTTCTGCGAGCAAATGTCCAAAAAAGCACAGCAAGGTATGACTGTCAACGTTCACGCTCCCCACCGCTACGTAACCGCTCAAAATCTCATCGAAGCCGTACATTTATTACTGAATGCGCTAATTGTATCCATCCCCGGAAAACTAAAATTTGTCGCCGTGCGAAATCTGGGTTGGCCGACAGAAACCTTGGAAGTCGCACTTTATAAAATTCTTGAGTCCGGCAAAAATCTGCCGATTTATTTTCAAGGACTTTTACCAGGATACGAAGAACCGTTTTTCCTCGGACAGTTTGACTGGAGCAAACCTACAGACATTCACCTCCTAATTAATGTTCTGGAAGATCCTTTTAGAATTATTGACGATGCTGGCGATATGGTGAGTGCAGAACTAGCTCCTTTTTCTTTGCGAGTGTTAGACAAACAAGTGTCGAACTTGGGAAGTTTAATCACCGATCCAGATTTCCCGGAAGTGCAAATTAAGCAAGCTCTTGTCGCAGCGGCAAAAGAAGTGATTGCTTCCTCTTTTGCGTGGAGTTCCGCCGAAGACTTGTTGAAAATTTTGCATTCGGGAATCAATCCGAAGAAATTGCAAGGTTACGGAACCGAAATTGCTGACTACAGTGAGATTATCGAACTCCTCCTGCAAGGAATGTATGGGCGGCTCAACCAAGAAGTCTTGAACAGTGCTGGAGTTACTGCTGATGAATTTGATGACTTAGTTCAGAGTCTTTCTACGGTGGATTCTATTCAAGCAGAAGTGGGATATTTGCGATCGGTACTGAGATATCTCAGAGAATTTGTACTCCCCGCACAGTTTACCCAAAAAAAATCTGAAGCTGTTGCTGTCCGGGATGCGGCCTAGCTTGAAAATAGTTTAGAGATTGCTGCGTTGTCTTTCGTCCATCGAAATCAGAACGCCCCGAAACTCGGTTTCTTTGAGATACCGGGTTTCTCAAGTCTGGGCCTATTTGAGGTTTAATTAAGTCGAGCTACTTAAAAGTGTAAGAAGCGACTGGATATGATATCATGTTCGAGCGAACAACTGCAATCAAATAGGTTCGTAGTGAGGACTTTAGTCCTCTAATATGAGGACTAAAGTCCTCACTACGAACCTGATAACGGTTATTTGAACAGACAGGCTCTGATAGCTTAGATAGCATTGCTCCCTGAGTTAATCAAGGTGCAATTTGATTAAATTAACTCAATGACCGCAGCAAATAAAATTAAATTAAGGTACTAAAATTGTGCAAATAAATCAGCTAGCGTTCCTATTTATTGATGTTGTACTCTTGACGATCGCCCTAATTCTCCTAATTCCCGTCGCAGTTCTATTTCTAGAATGCACCGCAGCCTTATTATCGGGGTCAAACCAAACATCCGAAACTAAATCGCCCCGTCCCCAAGTAGCAGTTCTGATTCCCGCTTACAACGAAGCAGCAGGAATTGCAGCCACAATATCCACAATACTGCCACAACTAACATCGGACGATCGCCTTCTAGTCATCGCAGACAACTGCACCGACGAAACAGCAGAAATTGCCCGTAACTGTGGTGCAACTGCGATCGAGCGCCAAGACACACAACGTAAGGGCAAGGGATACGCACTGGATTTTGGCTTAGAGTCGATCGCCTCCGACCCCCCAGAAGTAGTAATCATGGTTGACGCAGACTGCATCTGTCAGCCAGACTCTATAGAAAAATTGGCCAGAGTAGCAGTTGATTCCAACCGGCCAGTCCAAGCAACTTATCTCATGGAACAGCCGCCCAATCCTACCCCAAAAGATTCCATTTCCGCCTTAGCATTTCTCGTTAAAAACTTAGTCCGACCCAGCGGCTTAAAACAATTAGGATTCCCATCATTACTAACAGGAACTGGCATGGCTTTTCCCTGGTCGATCATTCGATCGGTTTCCCTAGCCAGCAGCAATATAGTTGAAGATATGCAGATGAGTCTGGATTTGGCGATCGCCGGATCTCCCACCGTATTCTGCCCCGAAGCTAGAGTTACCGGATGTTTACCACAACAGCAGGAAGTAGCCAAAACTCAAAGAACCCGATGGGAACACGGACACATACAGACATTGCTAACTCAGACTCCCCGCCTGACAACAGCGTCTGTCCAGCAAAAACGATTTGACTTATTGGCGATCGCCCTCGACTTATCCGTCCCTCCTCTTTCCCTTTTAGTAGCTATCTGGATAGCAGCTTTTGTAGCCTCATTACTAGCAGCAACCTTCGGAACATCCCCAATTCCCGCCATTTTGTTAGCAGTACAAGGAATACTAATTTTAGTTTCAATTGTTAGCGCTTGGGCAAAATTCGGGCGTGCCGACATTTCCGGCGCAACTCTTTTATCCGTACCCTTTTACATCCTGTGGAAAATCCCTTTGTATCTAGGTTTTCTCCTGAAGCGGCAAACCAAATGGGTACGCACAGAACGCGATGTTTAAAACATCTCTGGATGCACTTGCAACCCAATCAACCCGGTTTTTATGACTCTTGTCCCCCCCTTGTTAAGAGATGTGCCAGGGAGATCGGGCTTAACAATCGCGTATTGGATTAAAAACCCGGTTTTTTAACCAAAATATTTGCTTAAAACCCAATAAGGTTCGTAGTGAGGACTTTAGTCCGCAAGAAAAGAAAGGACTGAAGTCCTTACTACAAACCCAATAAGGTTCAGATAAGACTCCTTCTTCAACCCGCTCTTAAGCGGGTTTTGTTTGTATAGACGCGAATTCCATTCGCCCGGTATTCTTTGGCTGCACCGGAATTTCGATCGCAAACTCAGTCCCTTGATCCGGTGTCGAAATGCACATTAGCTTCCCGCCGTGTTTCTCTACCACAATCTGATAACTAATACTCAACCCTAAACCAGTACCTTTACCCACAGCTTTTGTAGTAAAGAAAGGGTCAAATACCCTCGATCGCACTTCCTCAGTCATCCCAGGGCCATTATCAGCAATATAAACTCTCACAAAATTTTTGTCACATACCTCAGTCCGAATCTGAATTTTTGGCTCAAAGATTGGAGATAAAGGATTTTCGAGTTTCGCAGTTGCCTCCTCCAGCCCAACCCCTAACTCCACTGCATCAATTGCATTACTCAAAATATTCATAAACACCTGATTTAACCCAGAAGCATAACAATTTACCTTCGGCAACTCACCGTACTCTTTAATCACCTGAATTTCCGCTCCGTCTCCATTCTTTTTCAACTTGTGCTGCAAAATTAACAGAGTCGATTCAATCCCAGAGTGAATATCAACTGGTTTCATGTCCGCTTCATCCAGCCGTGAGAAATTCCGCAGTGACAGCACAATATTGCGGACGCGATCGACCCCCATCTGCATAGATTGCAGCATTTTAGGCAAATCTTCTTGAATAAAACAGAGGTCAATATCTTCGGTTTGAGCAACAATTTCAGGAGTAGGATTCGGGTAAGACTCCTGGTAAAGCTCAATCAATCCCAGCAAATCAGAGCTATAATCGCTAGTGTGGATGACATTCCCATAAATGAAATTAATCGGATTATTAATTTCGTGAGCAACCCCCGCCACCAACTGCCCCAAAGAAGACATCTTTTCAGTTTGAATCAATTGAGTTTGTGTAGAGCGTAATTCGCCCAAAGTAACTTCCAACTGTGTCGCTTTTTCCCTCAACTGCACCTCCGAAGTCTTCAATTCCTGGGTGCGCTCTTCTACTTTCACCTCCAGCGTTTGCGAATAATCCTCTAACTCCTCCTTAGCAGCCGACAAATTAGCAACGAGCACTGCATTTTCCAAAGATATAGCCGCTTGGGAAGAAAGCATTTTTAAAATCTCCAGTCTACCTGGAGAAAACGCTTCAGAAGTTAAATTGTTTTCTAGATAAAGAATGCCTACAAGTTTGCTCTGGTTCAAAATCGGAGTACAAAGCGCCGATCGCACTTTCTGCCTTTTAATATAGGAATCCTGTGTAAATAGACCTTCCTTAGTCGCCTCACTTAACAGCACATCAGAGTGCGTCCTTTCCACATAATTAATCACCGTCATGGGCAAAACCTCCCCTGGGGCGACTGTAGGACATTGCTCGACTGCAATGTCCGCAGACTGCACCGAAGCCGCTGCTTGAATCACCAATTTTCCTGACTTGGGCATCAGCAGAAAACCTTTTTGCGCCCCAGCATTCTCGATCGCAATTTTCATCAACTTTTCTAACAACCTGTCCAGCACAATTTCACCAGCTAGGGCTTGAGAAGCTTTCAACACAGTTGTCAAGTCTAACAAACTGCTGTGACTGCTGCTTGTGGAAGTAGCATTAGTGCTAGTAATAGTTCGATCTGCGCTGGGTTTTGTCACCGATGCAGGGGGTAAAGACATCGGATACTCTGACTCCAAATGTTTAACCTTGGCGGTTGCTCCCCAATGAATATAGCCGTAGTAAGCATCTATTAAATATATCTGAGCTATTTTTGGGCGATCGCAAGCCAGATAAAATTCTGCCGCCCGTTCATTTGCTAGCGCTGCTTCGTGGGTATATTCATTCTCCGACGCTCCTTTCACCGCGCGATCGTAATACAGAGCAGCTTTTTCGGATTGTCCCAATACTCGCGCTTTCTCGGCTTCTACCAAGTCATATTTATGCTGATAATTTCCCGGAGAGTTCACAGCCCAATGCTTCATTTTTTTCTGAAGCGAAGCAACTTTTTTTAAATGTTTTTTTTGTTCAAATTTTGAAGCTGTGGGATACAAAGCTAAGAGTGCTAGGCAATAGTAAAAATTGTGGAGGGGAACATACATCATGCCCATCACAGCCTCAGAATAATTTGATGCCATAATGGCATTTTCAGCAGATTTAGCATAATCTTTAAAAAGATAATTTAGCCATGATTTAGACAAATATACTACAAATATTACCAGATTATTTTTACTTTCCCTTAAAGCTGGCAGCATAGTTTCTTCATTAAACTTTTCGCCCGTCAATAGGCAAGGATTGTCTGTTTTACCTTGCAAATTCAAGACAACTTGCGCCCCAACTCGGGCTTGATAAATCATAAATTCATTCTTATAATTCACCAGCATTTGAATATAGTGACTCTGCTTAGTCTCCACAGAATCCAGAGGTTCCCCACTCAAAAATATATAATTGCTGTAAAAACTAGCACCATAACAAGCATTGTTGACATCTCCCGTTTCAAGTCCACTCTGAATACCCTCAAGTAAACCGATAAGACTTTCCCTGACGTGCTCAGACCAGTGACAGATAAAACCATTAAAAATCAGTGAAATTTGAGAGCTGTGCAAGTTGGTGTGGAATCGTTCTAAAAGTGCCTGAGCCATTTGACCATATCGGTATCCAGAATCCATATCGCCTAACACCCCACACTGGATCGAAGCATAGTTTGAGTACCCAACACTAGACAGTGGCGTATTTCCGTACTTAAGAGAAAGAGTAACAATTTTAAAAGCGATCAGTGGGAACATATCGGGTAATGCTATAAAAGCAGCCGGAACCATATTCGTTAAAATCCGTATAGCCGCAATTTTATTCGGGTCAGTCATTGGTGGGAGGTGTAATAAATCCTCAATCTGCTTATTTCTTAAAGCTAGTTTTGTGCGAAATAGATCCATGAGAATATTTAGTTTTTGTGGAGTTTTAGGTATGTACACTCCCAGCATTTTCAAAGCTTCTAGAGCTATATCTATCGAAGCTTGGGCTTGATTTTGATTGAAGTAAAAAATAATTTTTAGCTCATAAACTTGGAGTTTGTCTAGCCACGTTTTGGCGCGGGACATGATAACATTTGATAGGTTGAAGGCTCGCTCAAAATCGGTATTTATATAGCAAGCTTCCAGTGCTTCGGAATGGATTTTCAGGATTAAATCGTAGTGACTCTGCCAAGCTCCATCGGGTAGAAGTTCTAGACCTGCATTAAAATATTTGAGTGCTGCTTGCGTGGCGGCAGAATCCTTAGCTTTCTTGCCAGCTATCAGATTAAAGTTAGCTAGTTCATATCGCTGTTCCTCATTGGTGATGAATTCCACCCCGATATTGAGTTGGTTGACAATATCAAAGATATTTTCTGCTATCTCCGATGCCGTAGGGGCGGTGCCCCCGTGCCCGCCCTTGTGCAGTAGCAGATACCCGATTTTTAAGTGGGTTTGTTTTTTCTGGGAGTCAGGGATGAGAGAATAGGCGGCTTGCTGTACGCGATCGTGCAAAAACCTGTAATCAATCGATCGTTGTATAATTGCGGGATGATTTTGATTGTTTTGTGGGATGAGAGTCCCGCCCGTCCGGTGTGTTTTCACCCTTTCCTCATCAACCAAAGGAATTTTGTAAGCATCATTCATTGGCAGAATTAAACCAGCTTGCAGCCCCTCCCATAAATGAGCTGCCGTTTCCGAGCCGGATTTTTCCCGAACAAGTGCCAAATGTTCTAAACTAAAACGGTTGCCAATACAAGCAGCTAATTTTAATACTTGCTGCGTCTCCTCCGGCAGTTGTTGAATATTTCGAGCAACTAACTCAACGACACTGTAATCTGCAATGCCAGCGGCTTCAATTTCCACAATGTCCCACTGCCACGCACCAAGATTGAAATCAAAAGACAACAGTTTTTCTGAGTGAAGAGTTGAGAGAAGTTGAGTAATAAAAAATGGATTTCCGCCAGTTTTATTAAAAATTAACTCTGTCAAAGACTTTAAATTTTCGGTTTCATTACCCAAAGTATCCCGTACTAGCTCAGTGACGCTCTTCAACTCTAAATACGGGATGATAATGTTATGCACCGTCGCACCAGTCTGTTGAATTTTTTCGACAGTTTGAACTAACGGATGAGTCGAATTGACTTCGTTATCTCGATAGGCTCCTATCAGTAAAAAATATCGGCTATCCAAGTCTGTTACCAGTTCCTGAATCAATTTTAAGGAAGCTAAATCGGCCCACTGCAAATCATCCAGAAACAGAACTAATGGGTGTTCTGATCGAGCAAACACATTCAAGAATTTTTTGAATAATCGATTAAAGCGATTTTGAGATTCTGTCGGCCCCAATTGGGGAACAGCAGTTTGGGAACCAATTATTAGTTCGACAGAAGGAACGACATCAATAATAATTGCGCCGTTTTGACCCAGCTTTGACAAAAGCTTTTCTTTCCAAATTGCCAACTCGTCGGAGCTGGTTGTTAATAACTGCTGCATCAATGACTCAAAGGCTTGAGTTATTGCAGCATAAGGAATATCTCGCTTAAACTGGTCAAATTTGCCAGCAATAAAATAACCCCGCTGTCGTACAATTGGTTTGTGAATTTCACTGACAACTGAGGTTTTACCGATGCCTGAGTAGCCGCTCACCAACACCATCTCATTTTTCCCAGAACTGACTCGATCGAAAGCTGCCATCAAATCAGCGACTTCTTTGGTGCGGCCGTAGAGTTTTTGGGGAATCAAAAATTGACCGGATTTGTCAAGTATCCCCCGAATGAAACTTTCTATTTTGCCAGTAGTTTGTAGCTGAGTTAGGCAATTTTCCAAATCTGCTTTTACTCCAAAGGCACTTTGATATCTGTCTTCGGCATTTTTAGCTAATAGTTTCATGACAATGGATGAAACCATTTGCGGGACTTCATTGTTTAGTTGATGGGGAGGAACTGGTGTCACCGCAATGTGGCTGTGAATTAATTCTAAGGGGTCGGTGGAGTTAAATGGCAATTCTCCTGTCAGCATTTCATAAAATGTGATGCCTAGAGAGTACAAGTCACTGCGGTAGTCGAGGTCGCGGTTCATCCGACCGGTTTGCTCTGGGGAGATATAGGCTAGAGTGCCTTCTAGCACGGTGGTGTTGTTATTTTGGTGAACTTCTCTAGACAGGCGCGTTGCCATGCTAAAGTCGGTGATTTTTACTTGTTCAAAATCTGGTGAAATGATAATATTTGAGGGTTTAATATCTTTATGAATAATCTGGTTGTGATGCACTTCTCCGAGAGTTTGAGCCACTTGAATAGCCAGCGGCAAAAATTTCTGAATTTTAATATTTTTACCCGCGAGATGGTGTCTGAGAGATTGACCGCCGCAATCTTCTAAAATTAGAGCGAAACTGTTTTTATATTTTTCTAAGCTCTGGGGTTTGACAATCCCTTCGAGTTTGAGATTCGAGCTAATTTTGTATTCATGTCTCAAACGGGTAATTTCTTCGATTGTGGGATATTCGGTATTGAGTGTTTTAATGATGACTGACGATCGATCGCACTCTCTGACGGCGCGATAAATGATTGACTTGACACCAAGTTGAACAACTTCTGTGATTTTGTAGCCGGGAAGTGAATTCATGCTTTTATTCTGTGACTAATTGTTGGGTTAATATCGTGCTTGATGTCGATCGGGCGGCGGGGCGGCGGCACTTAAGTATTTTTAATTGAGCGTGTATTTTTAAATACATTAATAATTAAGTAATTACTTGTTTTTTTTTGAGGAAGTAGATGCGTAAAGGTTTAGAGGGTGTGAACTGGCTGAGGACAGCATATCTGGTTTGGATCTCCGGCTGATGTGTACTGTTTGACACTTGACTCTGTAAACAACCATATTATTGTAACAAACTCGGTGATGTCGATCGCATATATCAGTGACAAATTCTGATGAATTCAATGTTTAGCTCTAGGTTTCAGCCTTTTTCCCCAGAACCAAGGGGAAGCCCAGGGCTTGAAAATGTAGGTTTAGGCGATCGAGAACACAATTTAACGTGATGTAAATCACAAAATAATCTGATTGATATCACAATTATATAATGATGAAGCTGTTAAAGTTATTCGATAATCAGGTGCAACACAATGGAAAAAGTCCTAGCATTGATTGAAAAGAAGAAGCAAGAATTTGCTAAATCTGGGCTATTTGAGTTTATGCGAGACCAAAGTATAGACCCAAGACAACAGCTTTCGCTCCCTGCATTGCTCCTTTCGCAATGAGTTTTGGCGAATTAAATAAATATGTTTGACGATCCACGGGTTTTGTACTATTTTACCTATTTTTCACGGCGATTTTACTCTCGATCGCGCGATCGCAACCTTTCACCACGCAATATGCGATCGATTATTCAGCAAGCCCTATCTAGGTTAATTTTAACTTCAAATACTGAAGATATTTTTGAGCCTTTTCCTCACCCACTCTACAGCAGTTTCATCATCTGCTGCTGCATCTACCAACTCCATTTCTCGCAATTCCTGCTGTCTCTCGCTTAATTCTTCTTTGTGTTTAACTATTTCTTGAATAATCTGTTCGGATAAATCCGGCCGTTCAGTTAAAACCTTCTGAAAACCTTCTTTATTGATTGCGAACAAAATTGTTTCTTCCAAAGCTCTCACCGAAGCAGTTCTGGGAATTCCCAACATCAAAGAAAGTTCACCCAAAAACTTGCCCGCATCGAGATTTGTCAAATGTTTATCAATAGCTTCGACAAACACTTCCACTGAACCGGAAAGGATGATGTAAAAAGCATCTCCTGGGTCATTTTCTCGGAACAAAAATTCTTGCGATCGTAGCCGTTGGCGGTATCCAACTTCAATCAATTGGCGCAATTCTAGATCCGTGAAATTTTCAAAATATGTCACTTCTCGCAGCAAACCGCTAATAGGCGATTGTTTGTTTATTTTATCTGCACAAAGAGGTATTTTGGGATTGTTTTCAGAGGAGCTTTCCGTGGTTTCATTTGAACTTTCATCTTGCTTAAAAAACGATAACAAAACTTCGGAATTTTTCAAATAAATGTCTCTATCATTAAACGGAAAATTGATTCCATGCTGGCGAAAATTGTACTCGATCGCAAAATTCAAAGAACTTTTAATTACCTCTCTTTCAGTCGGCCTATCCGTCCAAACTAAAAGTTCAAATTTAAAACTATCATCGCCAAACTCGACAAACAATACTTTCGGATTGGGCTCGTACAAAACCCCTGCTTCCGCGTAAGCAATATTTAACAGAGTTTCTGTCACTAACAGCGGGTCACTATTCTCGGCTACTTCTATGGATAGTCGCAGACAAAGTAGCTGATTTTCGTAACTCCAGTTAACAATTTTGTTGCTAATCATGTTACTATTCGGGACTATGACACTAGAATCGTCGTTAGTTTTGATAATCGTCGATCGAATCGAGATTTTTTTGACAATTCCCATCAATCCTTCTAATTCCACAAAGTCTCCGACTTTCACCGGCCTGTCTAAAAGCAGCGTTAAGCCGCTGACAAAATTAGTTGTTAAATCCTGTATTCCGAAGCCAATTCCGACTCCCAATCCACCCGCAACTACCGCAAAAGAAGCAAGGTTAAATCCTATTTGTTGGATAGTAACTATCACTCCCAAGGCTACGATCAAATAGCGAATTATTACTGAAATTGCTTCGCGGTTTCCTTCGTCAATTCCCAATTTAACCAGCAAGCGTTCTTTGAGAAAATTTGTAAAGCCTTGCGATATAATCAGAACGACAATAAATGATATAATTAGCTCTAACAGTGACCTTAGAGATACAGGATTTTCCCCTATGTTAAATAATGTAGATGTAAATATATGGGATATTTTTAATAAAAATTCTGCGGGTGTTGTATGCACTTTTAATTGAGAAAATAAGGTGTTTTGATTACCAGTTATTAACGTTTGTAGTCAGGACTTTAGTCCTTAGTCTAAAGTTGAATAAAAAAGGACTGAAGTCCTTACTACGAACTTTTGAAAGGACTGAAGTCCTTACTACGAACTTTTGAAAGGACTGAAGTCCTTACTACGAACTTTTGAAAGGACTGAAGTCCTTACTACGAACTTTTGAAAGGACTGAAGTCCTTACTACGAACTTTTGAAAGGACTGAAGTCCTTACTACGAACTTTTGAAAGGACTGAAGTCCTTACTACGAACTTTTGTTGATTTTTCTGGGATAGCGCGGATGACACGGACTTCCCATACAAACAAAGCCGGCTGGCATATTTTCAAATACACTGCTGCGAGCTCCAATTAGGGCATTTGCACCGATCGCAACACCAGGGCCAATGAAGCAGTCGGCGGCAATCCAAACGCCATGATTAATGATAACAGATGCTGCGATTAACCCAAAGGCTGGGTCTTCGGGGTCATGAGTGCCGGTGCACAGGTAGCTTTTTTGAGAAATGACGCAGTGTTTGCCGATCGCAATTCGCTCCAAACTGTACAATACAACATCATCTCCGATCCAACTATAATCGCCGATTTCAATTTTCCAGGGATAGGTAAAACGAGCTGTAGGGCGGATAATTACCCCAGAACCTATTTTCGCTCCAAATAGTCGCAGCAACCCGCTTCTAATGCCATTAAAAGGGTGTGGAGTGAGAGGAAATGCGATCGCCTGGACGAACCACCAGAGCAAAATTAGCCAACCAGGTCTTCCGCGATCGAACTTTGATTGATCGTACCTGCGCAAATCAACCAAAGATTCCCCGGTTAAAATATTTGGTTGGTTGTCGCTAGTTGGATGATCGTTGATTTCAGGATTTGCGGAATTGGCGATCGGCTTTTGCGGTTCCGGGTCGGGAGTTGGCGTATAATGAGTCATCTAATGTTTAATTGAAAATCGAGTTTAGCTGTAAGGATTGCTGCATGACATTTCGAGTTAGGGACAATTTTAAGTCTGAAAACACCAAGAATCTAGCACAATGCGACAATCCAAATCCCAGAATTGCCAAAGTGCGACTTTTGCAAACAGCTTTGGTATTGCTTAGTAGCTTTTTTGTAGCAGAATTAATCGCCGCAATGAACTCTCACAGTTTATCCCTATTAGCAGATGCGGGTCACGTTTTATCAGATGTAGCAGCTTTAGCAATAACTTTGACAGCCACTTGGTATTCGTCACGACAAAGAAGTAAATCGGTGGATTGTGCGATCCTCTTCGAGGGCTTCGCTAACGGGCGATCGGCAATTCCCGCCCGCCCAGAAATCATTGCTGCCTTAGTTAATAGTATCAGTTTAGTGGCGATCGCGCTGTGGATTGCCGCCGAGTCGATCGCCCGTTTGCAGTCCCCAACCCCGGAAGTAGAAGGACTCCCGATGTTAATTACCGCCATTGTCGGTTTAAGCATCAACTCAATCAATGCTTGCTGCTTGCATTCCTGCTGTCACGGCGACTTGAACCTCAAAAGCGCCTTTCTGCACGCAGTTGCCGACATATTTTCGTCGGTTGGAGTAATTTTAGCGGCGATCGCCGTGGCGTGGCTACACTGGAATTGGGCTGACGGCTTAATTAGCTTGCTAGTATCGGCATCAATTATTTTATTAACTCTACCATTGCTCATTGAAAGCATCCAATTGCTGCTAGGAAATGTATCAGCAATATCCGCAATTCAACAACCTTGTAATTGCGAAAAAGTGAGCGCCGAAAAATTGTTATTTCCATCCCTCGAAGAACTAATTAAATGATGTCTCCTCGTCTGCGTTAACAGTTAACAGTTGACAGTTGACAGTTGACAGTTGACAGTTGAGTGCGAAGTTTTTAGGCTGGGGCTTAAATCCCCAGCCTAAAAACAATCCACCTAAAGGTGGGGACTTAAATCCCCTGTGCGATGAGCGAACTTTTTGAGATGTTGAATAAAATTAATAATCTCAAAAACCCGCCCAACCTAACTTCTTTTGTGCAGAAACAAAGGCGGTTGAAATAGCATTGATACAAACAAAAAGACCAGGCGGTTAGAAACCGCGTCTACACAAACAATGTCCGCCTCCGCGGACTAAGAAACCGGCTTAAATATCCAATTTATTTCTTAGTCTGCGGAGTGAGGTTTTTGACCCGCCGAATCACTAACCACCACCGGCGGCAAAGTAGGCTCAGATCCTGCCACATTCAATTGACCGCCGCAAGAGCGCAACTCGTAAAGTTTTGCATTAATTTGATACTCATACTGACTCAATAACCTTGCATAAATATAGCCAGCTTTTCCATCCAAAAAGCCGAGCTGAATAAAGTAAAATAAAATAAATCTGAGCATTGGTTTAAAAGGCAGCCTCACCCAAACTTTTTTGAGGAACCGCTTGCGCTGCACTGCATCTCCAAATAAGTTGGCGCCAATAGTGCCGCTGTCGTCGCGCCCTTCAATTATATTGTAATAAACGCGAGCTTCCCAATTAGAATAGCGGTTATGCCGTTCTATCCAGTGAAATAAATCGCGGTAATCTTCGTGGATCATGTCATTTTTTAGGTAGCCGACAGCACCGGCTAAAATGACGTGTTCGTGCACTTCGTTGTCGCCCGTATTGGGGACGGATTCAGTGCCGAGATTTTCGTAACGGCCTTTTTGATGCTTGAACAAACGCAAGTTCCAGTCGGGATATCTGCCGCCGTAACGCAGCCATTGTCCTAAAAATAAGACTTTGCGATTCAGGTAGTAGCCCTCAAAATTCGGGTTTTGGATGACTTTCGCAATCTCGTCCCAAAGTTCAGGTGGAATCCGCTCGTCGCAATCGACAATTAACACCCATTCGTTGCGAAATGGCAGGTTATCCAATGACCAATTTTTCTTTTTTGGCCAGCGGTTATCGAAGTAGAATTGCACTACTTTTGCGCCACTATTCAGGGCGATTTCGACAGTGCGATCGCTACTTTGGGAATCAACTAGAAAAACTTCATCCGCCCTGGCAATGCTCGCTAGACACGCAGGTAGATTAAGTTCTTCGTCTTTTGCCGGAATGAGTACCGAAACCGGAATCTTGGATGAACTAGAGGTCATAATCGAGTGCTTGAACCTGAATTCGGTCGAGTTGTTGTGGATGAAGTGCGATCGGCACTAGACAGCGAGGGATATTGCCTATAGCCTAATGCCTGCGGGTCGATTTCGGTGCAAAAACCAGCCCGCTGACGGCTGCACTCAAATAACCAATTTGACCCCAAGCAAAAACCAAGTTTTCAAAGCGCAGCGCTGGATCTCTAATATATTTAAAAGATTTGTATACACCTCTCAACATTCTTTCACCCCCACGCCAAAGCTGAACAATACCGGCTCGATCGCACAATTGTTCCCGGTAACACTCGCTGATGCCTTGCCACCACCCGCGCTCGACAAACCACGCTTTGTGAAGGCGCGAGGGAGCGACGTTGTGAAGCACCAGGGCTTCCGGTAGATAAACTACTTGCCAACCTAACTCTAAAGCTAGCTCAGTGGCCCGCAATTCTTCGTTTGACAACAATTTTGTGCCGACTCTACCGAGTTTGACATCGAAACCGCCAATTTGCGCTAAAAAAGTGCGCCGGATTGAGTAATTTACACCCCTGGGAGTCAAACCAGCCACCGTCACGTACACCCAAGTCTCTCCCAAATCGTAAGCCCCCAAGTTCTCGGCCAATCCCGGTGACAGCCATTCGGGAGGGCTGACTCCCGAAGGCCAGAGCAAATTGACTTTACCACCAGCTACGGCGAGTTTTTGATTGCTTTGATAGGCGCTGTGCAGTACCCTGAGCCAATTTGGTTCAGCAACAGCGTCATCGTCGAGATAAGCTAATATCTCGCTCTCTGCAACTCTCGCAGCGGTGTTCCGGGCTACTGACAAGCCGAGTTCGGGTTCCCAGACGTATTTGAGGCGGGGGTTGGAGAGTCTGGCTTCTACGACTTCGCGGGTGAGTGTTTTGGAGCTGTTGGGGCTAGCATAATCGCTAGAAGCGTTATCCACTACCAGTATTTCAAAGTTGTCGGGAAAATCCTGTGCCAGCAAGCTGTCGATCGCAGCGCCTAGATAGCTGTGACGATTGTGGGTACAAATTATGGCTGATATCTGAGGGTTTTGCATAATTGACAGCTTGGGAAATGCTGGGAAGCTCGATCGACTGACTCTGATATTGTCCCATCAATGCTATTATCGCCTAAAAATGATTGGCAATCAAACAAATAACAAATAACCAATAACTAACAACAAATAACAAATAACCAATAACTAACAACAAATGACTAAAATAATCTTAGTAACCGGGCCGGCGCGAAGTGGCAAAAGTGAATGGGCGGAAACTCTGGCTGAGACTTCGGGAAAACAAGTAATCTATGTAGCTACCAGCCTGGTTGATGAAACAGATTTGGAGTGGGTTCGTCGCCTCGAACAGCACCGAAATCGCCGTCCGACTAATTGGAAAATTCTCGAAGTGCCGATCGACTTATCAGCAGTTGTGCGATCGGGCAAATCATCAGAATGCTTATTAATTGATTCCCTTGGAACTTGGACGGCAAATCTGTTAGAACAAGAAGCAGCAGTTTGGGAGCAAACGCAGCAAGACTTGATTGCTAGTTTAAAGTCAACCACAGCCGATGTAATTTTTGTAGGAGAGGAAACCGGATGGGGAGTAGTGCCTGCTTATCCGGCGGGGCGGCTGTTTCGCGATCGCCTGGGCACACTCGTGCGGCACATCGGGGCGATCGCCGATGCAGTTTATCTCGCTACCGGAGGTTACGCCTTGAATCTGACTGCTTTGGGTACGCCGTTACCAGCTCAAAAGTAATAGGCAGGGAGCGCGATCGGCTTTTGATAAAATATAGATTTGCCAGTCAAATATTTTAACTAAAAGTAAGTTATAATCGAGATATTGCATCATTTTCAATAAGTCTTTTATGAACAGGCAAGATGCCTGTTCCACAAAGAGTAAATTTATTGTGGAACAGGTATCTTGCCTGTTGCTGAGGTGGCGCAATATATAAGTTATAATCTCAAAAATAGAAATCATAAAATCAACATTAAATAACTTTAATCACTCTTGAGATAGATTGCCAAATTCAAATTAAAAGTCTAAAATAACCAATTAGTTGGAGGGATGACTAAAAGTTATGGCATCAGAAAATCAAGTCAAAAAATATATTGCTTACTACTGGTTTCAGTTAGGCAAGCAAGTATTAATTCGCAACGGTTCCGAAGCACTATTGCCCAAATCAGTCATTACGGGCGATCGCTACAGCAGCGAATTTGAAGAATGCTGGCAAAAAATCATCTCCCCCGACAGCCCAGACTCCTATCTGCAAGGCACTCAGGAAACGATCGCGCAACTGTTAACACCAGCTTGGGATATCAGTCCCTGCGCCCGCTGCGCCATGCCGGTACCGTTCCGTGATGCTGGAATGCCCCCGGAGTTATGTCCCTGTAACGACTTAGAAAGTTGGCCTAATACCAAAATGCCCCAACCTCGATCGCCCGTCAGTACAAAATTGCAACTATCGGGAATTCGCGATCGACTCCAAAAATCCAGCGGGGAATAGGAGAGTGGGAGATGGGAGAAAGGGATAAGGGGAGAGGCTTTGACGATTTTTGATGTAGGTTCTAAATATACAGTTTAAATGCCCAATGCCCAATGCCCAATGCCCAATTCCCGATGCCCGATGCCCGAAATTGTTACAATACATTTACAATGCTTCACACTAGGTCTTATCTATGAATGTCAAGACTGTATCGCCAGCCTCCACACAAACTTATGCAAATTCAGGGACTCAGGCTGTACTCGAAAATATTACAGATGTAAAGACAATTCCCCTGCAAACAGTAGAAGTCCAACTAGAAACAGAAGTCGTAAGCTCCGAAGTCCTCAAATCAGCCAAGGAAAGAGCTTTCGAGTTAGCCGGAGATGCTGTGCGGTACGATCCAGTGGCGATCGCAGCCCAGTACCGAAATCGCCCTATACAAGTCTGGGGAAGGATGCTAAGCGTCTTTTGGACATTTTTTAGCTTCACCTTCAGTTTGTGGTTTGACGGCAAAACAGGCCGCGTCGCCAAGAACGAAAAACGTCGCGCCGCCCGACTCAGAGACATTCTTGCCCAACTCGGCCCAGCTTTCATCAAAATCGGACAAGCACTCTCAACCAGGCCCGACTTAGTACCACCAGTATATTTAGAAGAACTAACAACGCTGCAAGACCAATTGCCAGCATTTCCCAACGAAGTAGCCTATCAATTCATCCAAGAAGAATTGGGCGCGCATCCCAACGAAATCTACGCCGAAATCAGCCCAGATCCGATCGCAGCAGCATCCCTCGGACAAGTCTACAAAGGTAAACTCAAAACCGGAGAAACCGTCGCAATCAAAGTCCAGCGACCAGGCTTAGCCGACAACATCGGCTTAGATATTTACATCCTGCGGCGCGTCGCACTTTGGGCACAAAACACCTTCAAAATAATTCGTAGTGACCTCGCAGCCATTATGGACGAATTGGGCGAGCGCATTTACGAAGAAATGGACTACACCCACGAAGGTGAAAATGCCGAACGTTTTGCCGAACTATACGGCCAGATCAAAGACATTTATGTTCCTAGTATTTACTGGGAATATACCCGTCGCCGCGTCTTGACAATGGAATGGATCACCGGAGTCAAACTCACGAATTTAGAAGCAGTCAAGGCTCAAGGAATAGACGCTCCTTACTTAATTGAAGTGGGGGTGCAATGCTCTCTCAGACAACTCCTAGAACATGGTTTTTTTCACGCAGACCCGCATCCCGGCAATCTTTTGGCAACTCTTGATGGTCAATTAGCTTATCTCGATTTCGGGATGATGAGCGAAGTTAAACCTTATCAGCGATACGGCTTGTTAGAAGCTGTAGTGCATTTGGTGAACCGCGACTTTGAAGGCTTGGCAAAAGATTATGTCAAGTTAGATTTTTTGACACCGGACACTGATTTGACACCAATTATTCCAGCATTGGCTGGAGTGTTTAATAATGCTTTGGGTGCTACAGTTGCCGAACTCAATTTCAAAAGCATTACTGACGAACTCTCGGCGGTGATGTACGAATATCCGTTCCAAGTTCCAGCTTACTACGCTTTGATTATTCGATCGCTAGTCACGCTAGAAGGCATCGCCATCAACGTTGACCCCCAATTCAAAGTGCTCAGCAAAGCCTATCCCTACGTGGCAAAACGGCTGTTGAGCGACCCCGCACCGGAGTTGAGGACATCTCTGCAAGAGTTGTTGTTCAAACAGGGCGAATTCCGCTGGAACCGCTTAGAAAACTTGCTCAGCAATGCCCGCGATAGCCAAGATTACGATATCAGCAAAATCCTGGATCAAGGGTTAGACTATTTATTTTCTGAAAGAGGAGATTTTATTCGCGATCGCATTGTCCTAGAATTAGTCAAAAGTCTCGACACAGTTTCCAGTAACGCTTTTGCGAATGCTAAATCTGTTGTTGGTGAATGGTTTGGAGTTAAGGCAATTCAACCAGTGGTTTCGCAAACTGAACAGAATAATCTAGAACACATTAAGCGAATTTGGGATATTTTGCGATCGACTCCCGGTTTTGACACAATGAAAGTATTGCAGCTAATTCCGCAATTGTTAGTCAAGTCCGAAGTGCAGAATATGGGGCAGAGAGTATTCGGCGGTTTAGCTCAAAGAGCGGCTGCTAGAGTAATTCGTGAGTTTTTGCTGTCGCAAGAACCGGTTGTGATTACCGAAAATGGCAGCTATGCTAAAACTGCGCCTCGGTTGTCTTTACCTGCGGCGAAGTAGTTGGATTTGGATGTTTTGACCGCAGATATTAGCAGATGAACGCAGATGAACGCAGATGGAATTCTATCTGCGTTCTTTTAATTAAGCTTGAATCCTTTAGCAGCTAATTGCTGGCGAAGACTTTGATATCAATTCCGGATGCGCCGGAATGATATAGAGGAGACGGCTTGGCCTTAGTCCCTACCGCGATCAATTGTAGGGACTAAGGCCAAGCCGTCTCCTCCGTCTCCTCCGTTGATATCATTCCGATGCAAACGGATTTGATCTGAATGGGACGAGGATTCGCATTAAGTAAGAGATCCGCTTCCTTACCAGAAGGATTAGCAGTAGGGTCGATCGCAGAGTTAATCATGGGTAGTGTAACTTGAACCCAGAAGATTTATCGAGAAATCAGGGTAAAATCCAAAATTGCGTTATCAGGCGATAATTGAACCTCTGAGCTACCCAAATTTTTTATGAATGCAGTCGAAATCGAAGAAGCCGTTTCCAGGCTTGCGGAATCGCCCTTTGACTCGGAAGAGTTCCCCTTTGCTTTCCTCGAAGCTTTTGGTAACAAGCCCACTACCCTCAAGAAGCTTAAAAGCAAAAGCGGTGGTTCCAACCAATCGGATCTCGGTGGTGTGCTCCAGCGCAACAATATTCATTTGAAGGTTTGCTCGGAAGGTGAGGTGACAAATACCCTCACAGCTTTGCGGGAGAGTGCGGCGACTGCTAAGTATAAGGCTAAGTTTATCCTCGCTACGGATGGCAAAAGCTTTGAGGCGGAAAATGTGGCTGATGGGGAGATAGTCGCCTGCAACTACCCCGACTTTCACGACCATTTCGGGTTTTTCCTGCCGCTGGCGGGCATCACGACGGTTCGGCAAATTCGGGAGAATGCCTTTGATATCAAGGCTACGGGGCGGCTCAACCGTCTCTATGTGGAGCTATTAAAGAATAACCCGGACTGGGATACAGCCGATCGCCGGGAAGCGTTAAATCACTTCATGGCGCGACTAATCTTCTGCTTCTTTGCCGAGGATACGAATATTTTCCATAGTGATGGTTTGTTTACGGCAACTGTTCAGAAAATGAGTGCGATCGATTCCTCGAATACCCACGAGGTGCTGTCGGAGATTTTTCGGGCGATGTGTACGCCACCTAATGCTAAAGCGCGGGAGACGGCTGGGATTCGCAATTGGGCAAATGTGTTTCCCTATGTGAATGGGGGGCTGTTTTCGGGTGGGGTGGCGGTGCCGCGTTTTAGCAAGATTTCGCGATCGTACTTGCTTCATGTTGGCAATCTGGACTGGACGAAGATTAACCCCGATATTTTCGGCTCGATGATTCAGGCGGTGGCGGATGATGAGGAGCGCGGGGCTCTGGGGATGCACTATACGAGTGTGCCGAATATCCTCAAGGTGCTTAATCCGCTTTTCCTCGATGATCTACGCGCTCAATTAGAGGCAGCGGGGGACAATGCCCGCAAGCTGCTGAACCTGCGTAAACGCATCGCCCGGATTCGGGTGTTCGATCCGGCTTGTGGATCGGGCAATTTTTTGGTGATTGCTTACAAGCAGATGCGGGCTATTGAAGCGGAAATTAACCAGCGCCGGGGAGAACCGGATCTCAAGTCTGAGATTCCGCTGACCAATTTTCGCGGCATTGAAATTCGTCACTTTTCCTGTGAGATTGCGCGGTTGGCGCTGATTATTGCCGAGTATCAGTGCGATGTGATGTATCGAGGGCCGAAGTTGGCGCTGGCGGAGTTTTTGCCGCTCAAGGCTGATAACTGGATTACCTGCGGGAATGCGTTGCGGTTGGATTGGTTGAGTCTTTGTCCGCCCACGGGGACGGGGGTGAAGGTGCAGCGGGAGGATTTGGATTTGTGGGGGGAGACGCGGGAAGAGGCGGAGATTGATTTTGAAAATGAGGGCGGGGAGACTTACATTTGTGGGAATCCGCCTTATAGAGGAAGCCAGTGGCAAAACAACGAACAGAAAGAAGACTTGAAGCGTGTTTTTGAAAGGCGAACCAACAAATGGAAGTCTCTTGATTATGTGTCTGGATGGTTTATGAAAGCTGCTGACTACGGGATGCACACGAAAGCCATTTCCGCATTCGTATCTACAAACTCAGTTTGTCAAGGACGGCAGCCTGAAACCTTATGGAACTTAGTTTTTAAGACTGGCAACGAAATTGTATTCGCGCACACAAGTTTCAAATGGGCTAACCTTGCTAGCTATAATGCCGGAGTAACAGTTGTTATCGTTGGCATTTCAAATAACGCAGGTGCAACACGCAAAGTATATTCTCTTGATGCACAAGGTGAAACGGTTCTTAGGGAAACTTTTAGCATCAACGCATATTTGATTAGTGGACCGAACATTATAGTTCAGCCTGTCTCAAAACCAATAGCACCTCTGAATGAGATGAGTTTCGGAAATATGCCGAATGAGGGCGGTTTTTTGCTGCTAGCTCAGACTGAAGCAAAAAATGCTATCGAACATCATCAAGTGAATTGTCGGTTTATCCGACCTTTCATAGGCTCTCAAGAGTTTATCAAAGGACAACAACGTCGGTGTATTTGGATAGTCGAGCAAGACTATTCTGAAGCAAAAAGTAATGCTTGGCTGAGTAGCAGATTTGAAGCTGTTCGAGTTCAAAGAGCGGCTTCTAATAGACAGACAACTAATCAACTTGCAGATATTCCTTACCGTTTTGGGGAAATTCGACAGCGCGGTGATGAGAACATTATCGCCGTTCCTGCGATTAGCTCTGAGAATAGAGACTACCTCCCATGTGGTCTATTACCTCCCGGAACGATCATATCAAACAAGTGCTACGCTCTCTACGATGCCCCACTCTGGAACATGGCGCTAATCGCCTCGCGTCTCCACTGGGTCTGGATCGGTACAGTTTGCGTGCGGATGCGAACCGATTTCTCCTACTCCAACACCCTCGGCTGGAACACGTTCCCCGTCCCCACCCTCACCGATCGCAACAAAGCCGACCTCACCCGCTGCGCCGAAGACATCCTACTAGCGCGAGAGCATTATTTCCCCGCGACGATCGCCGATATGTACGATCGCGATCGCATGGATACCGAATTCCCGCTGGTTAGGGAAGCCCACGATCGCAACGACGAAGCGATCGAACGCATCTACATCGGTCGCCGCTTCAAAAACGACACGGAACGCCTCGAAAAACTCTTTGAGTTGTATACCCAAATGACCACACCGCAAGCCCTACCGAAAAAGCCTGTCAAAGGTAAAATTCATCCATAATGTAAGTACAAACCCATCCCACCCTGAGTTTTTTGGAGGTTAAAACATGATTGCAACTCCGAGTCAATCACCCAAGTTGACACCCATTGAATACTTTGCTTGGGAAGAACAACAGCTATGTCGCCATGAATATATTAATGGCAACATCTACGCCATGAGCGGCGGCACCCAAAACCATAGTCGGGTTGCTCTCAAGTTCGCAGCTTTACTAGACAATCACTTGCCCGATGGCCCTTGTCGAGTATTTAACTCTGATTGTCGGGTAAATATTGTAGAAACGGATGACTACACCTATCCCGATGTAAGTGTAAGCTGCGATCGAAGAGATAACAACACAACTCAATACATTACCTATCCCTGTTTAATTGTTGAGGTTTTATCTGAGAGTACAGAGGCTGACGATAGAGGAAACAAGTTTTTTCGCTATCGCCAGAATCCGCAGTTGCAAGATTACGTATTGGTGAGTTCGCAGGAAATCGCGATCGATCTTTATCGTAAAGACAGTGATGGACGGTGGGAGATCGTCAATTATCGGGCTGGAGATGTGGTGGAATTGCAATCAGTGGATTTGAGCTTCCCCATTGAGCAAGTTTATCGCGGAATCGACTTTTCGGAGGGTGAGGTTTAATGAAATTCCTTGGATAGCCCATCTGTCAACATCGATCGAGCTAAAATCACAACAGTAGAACAGCCAGCCTAAACCCATGACTACTCGCGAAGCCCTTAAACAACAACTCGACACCTGTACTGAAGAGCAACTCCAACAAATCGCCAAGTTCATAGAATTGCTCAAACTTCCTGTACAAACATCTGACTCACCCGACGATACCCCCAAAGCACAAATCCTTGAAGATTTTCGCCAAGCTTGGCACGAAGCAATGACCGGACAGGGTATCCCCATCGCTCAATTATGGCAAGAGCTAGAAAATGGATAACCCAAGTGTTAAGGTTATCGCCTTACCCACTTTTACCCGCAATATTCGGACACTGATCAAAAAATATCGTAACATTCTCAACGACATCCAACCGATCGTTGCACAGTTAGAAAATGGCGAAACTCCAGGCGATCAAGTAGCAGGTATAGGCTATCCAATCTTTAAACTCCGACTCAAAAATAGTGATCATCAAAAGGGGAAAAGTGGTGGCTATCGGCTGATTTACTATCTCAAAACAAACGATCAAATTTTACTGCTGACGCTCTACAGTAAATCTGAACAAGTTGATGTCGTGGCGGGAGATTTAAAAGACATCATCGAAGAATATGATCGTAGCAACCTATAAACCAATGCGCTTGGCTTAACACTATTTATGCCCCGGAGATCCCCCTAAATCCCCCTTAATAAGGGGGACTTTGAGAGCATTCTTATCCCCCCCTTTTTTAAGGGGGGTTAGGGGGGATCTCTCTTAAGTGAACCGTAGCAACTCATAAACTCCATTGCCGGAAAACTCATCCGGTTAATCGCCCTTCCCCACAGAACTTTTAAACCAGCTTTAGCCGAAAAATACCGATGAGCAAACCCAAAGCAATTCCCGCTGTATCCGTCACCTACGCCCAAAATGGCACCTCCACAAAACCCAACGCCCTGGGGATGCGCCCGATGCAAGAACGTGCCTACCAAAAGCGCGGACAACAATATCTCCTGATCAAATCGCCCCCCGCCTCTGGCAAAAGTCGGGCACTCATGTTCATCGCCCTCGACAAGCTAGAAAACCAGAAGCTCAAGCAAGCTATCATTGTTGTGCCCGAAAAGGCGATCGGGGCTAGCTTCCATGATGAGCCACTGAGCAAATATGGCTTTTGGGCCGATTGGCAAGTCAAACCCAAGTGGAATCTCTGCGATGCACCGGGCGGTGACAACGGCGGCAAAGTAGACGCAGTGCAGAAGTTTCTCGACAGCGATGCCAAGATTCTGATCTGCACCCACGCCACTTTCCGCTTCGCCGCAGATAAGTTTGGTATCGAAGTTTTTGACGATCGCCTGATCGCAGTAGATGAATTTCACCATGTTTCCGCCAACCCAGACAACAAACTAGGCGATCGCATCCGCCAACTCATGGCCCGCGATCAAACCCACATCATCGCCATGACAGGCTCCTATTTTCGCGGCGATGCCGAAGCCGTACTTCACCCAGAAGACGAATCAAAATTCGATACGATTACTTACACTTACTACGAACAGCTAAACGGCTACCAATACCTGAAGCAGCTTGACATCGGCTACTATTTCTACGCAGGCAGCTACACCGACGAAATCATGAAGGTGTTAAACCCCAAGGAAAAAACTATTCTGCACATTCCCAATGTCAACTCCCGCGAAAGCACCAAGGACAAGATCCGGGAGGTGGAGCACATCATCGAAGAATTGGGCGAATGGCAGGGCACCGATCCCAAGACTGGGTTTCAACTTGTGAAAACCGCTGACGGCACGATCCTCAAGATTGCCGATCTCGTGGATGATGATGCCAGTAAGCGGGATAAAGTCGCCGCCGCCCTGAAAGATCCCACCCAGAAGCACAACCGCGATCGCGTCGATATCATCATCGCCCTGGGCATGGCAAAAGAAGGCTTCGATTGGATTTGGTGCGAACACGCTCTGACGATCGGCTACCGCTCCAGCTTGACAGAAATCGTCCAGATTATCGGTCGCGCCACCCGCGATGCCCCCGGTAAACTCCGCGCCCGCTTCACCAACCTGATCGCCGAACCAGATGCTGCTGAATCAGCCGTCACTGAAGCTGTGAATGACACCCTCAAGGCGATCGCCGCCAGCCTGTTAATGGAGCAGGTTCTCGCGCCCCGTTTCGAGTTCAAACCCAAGTACCCGAATAATCAAGCCACCCCCGGCTTTGACTACGGAGAGGATGGCTACAAGCCAGGCAAGTGCAACGTGGGAGTCAATCCAGAGACTGGCCACATCCAATTAGAAATCAAGGGG
>PVWI01000295.1 GCA_003003725.1 filamentous cyanobacterium Phorm 6
GGGGAGAGGATTTGACGATTTTTGATATGCTATCGAAATCTACAATTTAAATGCACAACAGCTTACTCACCTATAGCATAGCGTTCGATCGGCACAGCTTCCAATGCCCGGTCGGGAAAAGAAGTGGGCATTGGACATTGGGCATTGGTTATTGGTTATTAGACAGAACAAATAACTAATGACTAATGACTAATGACTAATGACTTCTTCCTTCCTTAAAAAATATCTGCCGGATCTGCCGCCTGCAACTTCCTAACTGCGATCGCCCCTGATACAGTACACATTACCACTGTCATTGTAAACACAGTTACAACTTTCCCCAAAGTCATGTACATCGGCAAACTCGTAGCAGTTCTAGCTAAACCGTACAGCACCACAGAAACCCCAAGTCCTGGTAAATAACCAAGGATTGCCAAAATTAAAGCTTCTTGAAAAACCACGCTCAAAAAATAACTGTCTTTATATCCCATCGCCTTTAACGTAGCGTATTCTGGCAAATGGTCAGTCACATCAGTATAGAGAATTTGATAGACAATCACGATTCCAACGATAAATCCCATAGCCGCGCCGAGAGTGAAAATAAATCCGATCGCCGTGCTTTCTTCCCAATATTTTCTCTCAAAAGCTACAAACTCTTCTTTAGAAGCAATTGTCACGTCTTGCGGTAAAGTTTCCCTCATTTTTGCAATCACTCCCTTGACATCAGTTCCCGGCTGCAAGTGCACAATTCCGACATCAATTAAGCCTCTAGTCCTTCTACTGTGAAAAATCCGCAAAAAGTTCAAATCGCTGGTAATAATATTGCCATCAGCACCGAAAGATGCTCCTAAAGTAAATAAGCCCTCTACAGTAACGCGGCGGTTATCTATTTCAGTTTCTACAGGCTTTCCTTGGTTGAAATATTCTGCTACTGGCCCAAATTCCGGGCGCGAAGCTCGATCGAATAAAACGACATCTGAAATTTTGATTTTGTCCAAATTATCTTTAACTTCCGGCATCTCAAAGATGGGATGAGTGGGGTCAAAACCGATTACCATCAGTTGGCGAGTATTGTTTTTGTCTGGTGCGGGATTTTTCCACAAACCAAAGCCTAGATATACCGGGCTAATTCCGGTAACGCCATTAAAACTCAAAGCTTGATACAATCGCCGTTGGGGGAAACTTTTCATGGCTATTAAAGCCGTTGACTGGGTGCTGGTGATAAAAATATCGCCTTTTAACTGTGCATGAAAGCTGACGGAACTTTCAAAGAGCGCATCTCTAAATCCAAACTGTATAAACATCAGCAAGTCTGCAAACCCAATGCCGGCTAGCGCGATTACTAAACGCATTTTTTCGCGGGTTAACTGTGCCCAAGCTAGCGGTATTTTGGCCATAATCAGTCGATTTTAGATTTTAGATTTGGGATTTGGGATTGAATAATGTTAGGACTTAAGCACGGGTGTTGAGAAACCGGGTTTTTACCCTTATATTTGATTAAAACCCTTAATATCGGTAAAAAACCCGGTTTCTTGAGTCCCCATGCGTAAGTCTTGTCAAGGTAAAATTTAGATGTTTATTTTAACTTCAACTTGCAAGTTTGTGAGAGTTGCAACTTTTTTACTCGACTCGGGATTGAGGCGAATTCTCACTTCTACAACTCTAGCATCGGTGTCGGCGGCGGGGTCGGTGTTGAGGACATCTTTTTTGCCGATTTGTTTGCCGATGCGAGCGACTGTTCCTTCGAGAGTGCCTGCAAAAACCGAGCTAGTAACTGTTGCACGCTGGCCGTTTCGCACTTTTGCGATGTCTGTTTCGTAGACTTCTGCTATGGCGTACATTTGATCGGTGCGGCCGAGTTCTACGATGCCATTTTCAGTGTTGATGCGTTCTCCTTGTCGGGTGTGAACTTTGAGGATGGAGCCCGATACGGGTGCTTTGACATAGCTTAAGTTTAAGTCTACTTGGGCTTTTTGTTTGGTGGCGATCGCACTTTCGACAGCGGCTTGGGCGGCTTGCACATCTTCGGGACGAATTTCGCCAATTTGGTCTAGATTTGCTTTGGCTTGATTGATTTGTTCTTCGCCGGTTTCTGCTTTTTGTTTGAGCATTGCTTCGGCTTGATTGATTTGTTCTCTGCCAGTTTCTATCTTTTGATTTAAAGTGGCTGTAGCTTGATTAATTTCTTCCCTGCCTGTTTCTAATTTGAGTTTGAGATTGGCTCGGGATTGATTGATTTCCTGCTTGCCTGTTTCTAATTTTTGTTTAACTGTGGCTTGAGTTTCGACTATTTCCTCTCGCAAAGTTTGTACGGTTTTTTCTAATATAGCCTGCGCTTCTTTAACTTTCTGGCGACCTGTCTCTACTCCTAAGCGTTTGGTATCGTAGGCGGAAGCAGAAATTGCACCTGTTTCGGACAGTTCTTTATTGCGTTGTTCTTCGGCTTCGGCGTTGGCTAATTCGGCTTTTAGTCGATCGACTGTAGCATTTTGAGAGGTAATTTCGCCACGCACTTGAGCTTCCAGCCGCGCCAGTTTAGCTTGCTGTACTTCTGTCTCTCGTTGCAGCCCGGCCTCAAATTTGGCAAGATTAGCTCGTTCCGCTTCGGTTTCCCGTTGTAGTTGTGCCTCGAATTTGGCGACGTTAGCTTGTTGGGCTTCGGTTTCTCTTCGTAGTTGAGCTTCTAAGCGGGCAACATTTGCTCCTTCGCCTTCGGTTTCCCTTTGACGTTGAATTTCAGACTTGGCAACTTCGGCTTTCCCGGCGCCAATTTGGCCTGTTTTTGCGCCTGCTTGAATTTTCGCTAATTCTGCTTGCTTGACTTTGACTTCTTTGTCGGCTTGTTGGAGGATTGCTTGGAGCCGATCGCGCGTATCGAGAACTGCTATGATTTGTCCTTGACTGACGCGATCGCCCTCTTCGACTTTCAACAGTTCAATTCTCGCGCCCTCCGACGCTGAAGGGGCAGACAATTTGATCACTTCCCCCTGCGGAGTCAACCTACCCAAAGCTGTGACGCTGTTGCGGGTGGAGGCAGTAGTTGCAGCAGCAATAGCAGTAGCAGCCTTTAACTCTTCAGCTTTTCTGATTTGAGATACTTGCCAAAAACCGATTCCTGTGGTAAAGAGAGTAGCGGCGATCGCTAAACCGATGACTCCTCGCCCTGGCGGTTTTAAAAATGATTTATCCTTGGCCCTTGATTCCTTTCCCATAACCTGTGATGTAGGTGATTTCCTGATTGAGTTTTTTCACACCTACTTATGAAGTATTGTAAACAGATTTTGGTTATTTAGGGAAATCAAATAGCACCTCAGTCATATAATGTTCTGCCCAATCTTGACCGAAAGCTTTTTCAAGTATGCGACGGGTTTTGTCGTTTTGCTGCTGCTGGGTGCAGTAGTACATTTGAGCAGCCAGAACTTTCTCCTCTTCAGCGGCAGAGACTGGAACGGATGCGACTGCTAGTTTGCAGTGAATTTCCATGTAAGATTCAACTATGTCCAGAAATCTGCTTTCTTCTTCGATCGAATCTGGCCGTACAAATAGACAAAATTCCGAGAAAATATCGCCCCAGTCTGGAATTTCACGGGGACAAGAAAATTGGTCGATCGGCAAATCTTGCAGTTGGGTTCGGTAACTTTCCGACAAAATGCGACTGGGATTCAGAGGAGAAAGGTCGGCGATCGCCGCGCTAACTTTACCTTTGCCTGCTACGATATCCGTACCGAACATCGGCAAAGCGTAATTCGGTCTGGGAAACATTACGCAGTGCAGGATATCCAGCAGCGGCCCGACTTTCGCAAGTTCGAGATGTATTTTGCGGAACTGTGGCGTTTGATAGCAGCGGTTTTCAATGATCAGTTTTTCTCCTTCCAAGCGCCCTTCTACGTATCCCAAGTCAGCGGGGAGGTGGTAGGGTTCAAGGTCGAGATAGCGATGCCATACTGCTTCCATCCGGTCTGCTAACTCGCGGATGAGATGGTGCTGTTGCTCGCGCAGGGAAGGCTGGGATATTTCTAACATTCCTATTTTATCGGGCGATGGCTTAACAAAAATTGATTCTACTATTGCAGGATGCAGGAAAAAAGGTAGATACTTTTAAGGATATCAGCAGATCGACGCGCGATCGAGAAAGATTTACAGGAGATAAGTGTATGTTTGGTCTGGGATTGCCCGAATTGGGGATTATTGCCGTAGTCGCTCTTCTAATTTTCGGCCCCAAGAAAATTCCTGAGTTAGGAAATGCTTTGGGGAAAACCTTGCGGAGTTTTAAGGATGGTGTCGGTTTGGCTGATGATGAAACTGTTGAGAAGGAAAAAGATCGGGATAACGATCAAGAAGTCAAGCCTGGGGATTAGACAAATTGGAAATAATGCGATTCTCAAACAACTGTAGAGGCGGGTTTTGCCGTTAGCGTAGCCCTCGGAGAGGATCGTACTTTTGCCTAAAATCAATATAATAAACCCGCCCTCGCGCCCTGAGTAAATCGCAATTCCCGTGGGGGCGAGTTTTACAGTTATAGCCTAGAAAATGATTCTGTTCAAGAAACAGCGTGACCGTCCGTGTCCTAACCACCTTGGCGACTGCTATAATATCGACTCTCTAACCTGCATCACAGGGGATTTAAGCCCCCACCTTTAGGTGGATTGTTTTTAGGCTGGGGCTTAAATCCCCTGCCTAAAAACTTCGCTGTCAACTATCAACTGTCAACTGTCAACTGTCAACTGTTAACGCTGTTCTACATTTAAATTGTGTGTCAAAAATCAATAAAACTCTTGTGGTACGTTGCTCCGAGCAGCGTCCCGAATTTCCAATTTAAATGCGCAACAGCTTACTGAACAGCAATTCTAGCCAAAGCAGTACCTCGGTAATAATGCAACAAAATCTGTTGGTAGCCGTATCCCTGCCGTGCCAAATTGTACGCTCCCCACTGACTCATACCTACAGCATGACCAAAACCTTTGCCAGCAACTTGAAAACCCGTAGGAGCTTGGCTGCTGTTTCTAGGGTTCCCACCGCCTGCGTACTGAGGAATCACCGTAAAGCGCGTACTCCTCAAATTTAAAACCCGACGCATATCCGCGCCACTCATCACCCTAGAACCGCCATCTCCAACTACTTTCATCCTCAGCACGCTGCCGTAAGCAGTAGCGCGTTCTGGCTTCATCGAGATCACATTCCCAACACCAGAAATCCTGTTGCTGATTTGAGCCCGGGAAAAATTTTCTTTCCACTGGTAAACCGGCGCGCCTTGGTCGAAGTCAGGAACACCGCGCAGGTAAGGTAGCGGTTCTGTCCAAACATCCTCGACATTTTCAGTATGTCCGCCAGACGCCGAGTGGAAAGCGGCTAAAATAATCTGACCGTTGTATGTCAGAACTTGACCAGCCGTGGCATCGACTGCCGCATAAGTGCCACTCGATTCTGTTTGCAGTCCTTTGTAAACCTGCGAAGACTGAGTATCGTCCACATCGTAAAGGTCGGTTTCGCTTTTGAGGCGCTTGTGGAGAGCGTAGGAACGGGCGGCGACTGCTTGGGCTTTCAAAGCCTCTTGAGGCCAATTGCCGCTCATTTCGGCGCCGAGAACGCTGTAGAGATACTGTTCGATATTGACGTAGTTGACGGCAGTCAAGGCTCCTTTTTCGGGAACTAGAAGCGTGCGTCCCCGATACCATCGATCGCCAATCCAAACATAACCGTTTCCGGTCGGCTCGATCCAAATTTGATTCGCAGCCCAGCGGCCAATTGTCACAGTTCCCGATCGAAATTGAGCCGACTGAGAACTATTTGCGGGCAGTTCGCCCAAATTGCGCCCGCTGCTGTCGCGGATGGCAGCCTTAGTAGAACTGCCGACTTTGATCTGACTCGTCCCGTCTTGTACCGCAACTCGCAAAATCAGCGCGGCCTGCGCTGGGGCTACCATCACCAGCCAAAACAACAGCCCTATCCAAAAGTAGCGTTTTTTTAATGTCGAAAGAACGGAAGCAAACAATAGTCCTGACTGCATCTGATAATTTTCCTCCTGTACTGTACAAATTTGAAAATTTTAGATGGTTCGGCAAGGGAAAAAGGAAGCGAAAGAGCAGAAAGAAGACGTTAGAATTGGCTTGGGCACCGACAGCGCTGGTCAAAAATGATTTTAGCAAGTAGATGCTCCCAGGGACGGCGATTTATCCTCATTCCTGCCTGTGACTATTTCCAAGAAAGCCGATCGGGCATACTCTGGATATATTTAACATATTTTTTAAACTTTAATTGAGGTGATTTGACTCTTGCAGATTACATTTCTCGGAACTAGCTCAGGCGTACCCACGCGATCGCGCAACGTTTCCAGCATCGCCCTCCGCTTGCCCCAGCGAGCCGAACTCTGGCTATTTGACTGCGGCGAAGGAACCCAGCACCAATTCCTCCGTAGCGAGCTAAAAGTCAGCCAACTGAGCCGCATTTTCATCACTCACCTGCACGGCGACCACATTTTCGGGTTAATGGGTTTGCTGGCTAGCTGCGGTTTAGCGGGGAATGTCAAGCGCATCGATCTTTACGGGCCTCCGGGACTAGAAGAATATTTGCAAGCTGGCGTGCGCTATTCTCAAACTCATTTTTCTTACCCAGTAAAAGTGCACAAAAGTCACGAAGGAGTCATCTATGAAGATGACGAATATATTGTGAGTTGCGCTCCTTTAAAGCATCGAGTTACTGCTTTTGGTTATCGTGTTACCGAGAAAAATCGTCCCGGACATTTTGATGTAGAAAAAGCCAAGGCTGTGGGTATTCCTTCCGGGCCAATTTACGGCGAATTAAAGCAAGGAAAGACGGTCAAGTTATCAGATGGGCGGGAATTTAAAGGCACTGATTTTTGTGGCCCGGATCAAGTCGGGCGGAAGTTTGTCTACTGTACGGACACGGTTTTTTGTGACAGCGCAGTGGAGTTAGCGAAGGATGCGGATTTGTTGGTGCATGAAGCTACATTTGCTCATCAAGATGCTCAAATGGCCTTCGATAGATTGCATTCAACTTCGACAATGGCGGCTCAAGTTGCTTTGATGGCTGGGGCAAAACAATTGATTATGACGCATTTTAGCCCGCGTTATGCTCCGGGAAATGCGATCGTCCTGGATGATTTGCTCAAGGAAGCGCAGGCAATTTTTCCGAATACGAAAATGGCTTACGACTTTTTGACTTACGAAGTGCCCAGGCCTGTTTAAAACGAGGATGAATCTGACCTGAGATGTTAGAGCATTTTCAATAAGGGCGATCGGGGCGGGCTCTGAGGCTCACCCCACAAGAAAATGTTAAATATCACTAAAATTGATAATAATACCAGTGTAAACTATATTAATCACAAATATTTAAAATTACCATGATTGAATTTGGAGCAGCCGCCTTAAAAATAGCACCAGGAATTGGCGCAAAACTTGCAGAAATAGTATTCAAAGAAGCTATGAAAAAAATTAATCCTAGCGATTTTGACAAAGCTTGTATTTGTGGCATCGAAGCTGCCCAGAAAACTCATGAATTATTCTCTGCTTGCGAACAGGGTGTAGTCGAAAATTTTCTTAACAGTTTCTTGACCGAAGCACTTCCAGAACTCCGGAAACCTTTCAACGACCAAGAAAAGCCTCAAGTTGAGTTTTTAGTTGAAGCCTTTAATGCGACAGTCCCAGAA
>PVWI01000296.1 GCA_003003725.1 filamentous cyanobacterium Phorm 6
TTTTCCATGTATGGAATTACCGCCAAAACCCTCGGTATTCCCGTTGTCAGTGTTGCGCGAAAAGAGGATAATTTTGCGATCGATCTAGAAGCAGCAAAAAGAGCGATCCTCTCCGTTGGCGTAGCCCCCGTAGGGGCGGGCTGCGCTAACGCCCAAAATCAAAATCCCCCCGTGCGCGTCGTCTTTGTCGTCCATCCCAATTCCCCCACAGCCAATGCTTTGACACCAGATGAGGTGGATTGGTTGGAAAACTTGCCGCCCGATATTTTAGTAGTAATTGACGAAGCTTATTTTGAATTCAGCCAAAATACCTTAGCAGACAGATTGCACCAACACCCGAATTGGATAATTTTACGAACATTTTCCAAAGCATTTAGATTAGCATCAATGAGAGTCGGATATGCGATCGCCCATCCCGAACTCACAGCCACCTTAGAAAAAATTCGCCTTCCCTACAACCTGCCCAGTTTCTCGCAAACAGCAGCCGAATTTGCCCTAGCGCAACGGCAGTTATTGCTAGCAGTAATTCCCGAAATCATAGCAGAGAGAGCCAAATTAATTACAGCGCTAACTCAGCATCAAAAATTGCAAGTTTGGCCAAGTGCGGCGAACTTCGTTTATCTGCGGGTGAAAGCGGCTGAGGGCGAATCGGCAGAACCGGAACACCAACAAATCATGCAGCAGCTAAAAGCTAGAGGTACTTTGATTCGGCACACAGGCGGAGGTTTGCGAATTACCGTGGGGAGTCCCGACGAAAATCAACGAACTTGCGATCGAATCGCTGCGATTTTAACTTGACAAAAGCCCTTAAAAATGGTATGAATTGAAGCAAATTACCATCCATTTTTAATTGTCAATCTGTCGCGCCGCGCGAATAGTTTGGGGAAATATACCTACTAAAAGTGCCAAAGCTTCATCGGGAATTTGTGCCACTGTTTCCCCATCAAAATATTGTTCAAACTGAGTTAAAATCATTTGTGCCCGTTCCAAAGCTACAGGCTTGGCCGTTAACTGTTCCGTTAACCGCACCCAATGCCGCCGAATTTCAAAAGCTTTCTGTTTTTCTTCGGGAGATTGAGGACAAACCAAACAAAAATCCCCCACCGGAACCGCCCGCACAGAGTCAACATCAAAAGCACCGCCAACCGCAGCCCCCGGCCCGGCAAACTCTGCGTGAAAACGTTTAATCAAAATTAAACCGTTCCGGCGACGGCAATCTACCATCAACAGTTGGCCGTTGTTGATTTCTGCGAGAATTTCAGAGGGGTTGGTGTACTCAGTCAAATCTGTGCCAAGGTTTCGATGTCGCAAGTCCGGGTCTGCACAAAGGCAGATGCGGACAATAGCGTTAGAGTTAAAATCAGAGCTGGTTGAAATCTCAAATCTGCGATCGTCCAGCGATCGAGATTATTCATTTAAACTTATAAATTAATACTGTCACAAGGTGGTAGCTTGAGCGCGATCGAATATCAAATGCAGGTTGAACAAGTAGTAGACACCCTGAAAGCGGAACTCCCGACGCTTTTTGAGAAAGACATCTCCTACGGCATCTACACAAAAGGCGTTTATTTTCAAGATCCAGTCAACAAATTTAAAGGAAAAATCAACTACCGCATTATCTTTTGGACTTTGCGATTTCACGGGCAGCTATTTTTTAACGAGATTTACTTCGACCTCCATGAGGTAAGTCAGACAGCCCCTGATACTATTGTGGCAAATTGGACTGTGCGCGGGACGCTGCGCGTACCCTGGAAAGCTCAGATTTTTTTTAACGGCTACTCTACCTACAAAATGGATGAGGACGGCTTAATTTACCAACATATCGACACTTGGGACAGAGAGCCCGGAGAGATTTTAAAGCAGTTTTTCCGTAAGGGCAGCGTTGTCTTCAAATAGTAGCAGGGGACTGCACATAAACCGTAGGATTTTCCATCGTAAACACAATACCGTGGACTGAAAGGGATTTAGCAATTTGAACACTTGCTAACTCTAGTAGCCGTTTACGCACCTCGATCGCATTATCTTGAGAACCTAAAATTGCCAAACTTACCCTCAATCTTGTCCCAGATTCATCGGCGAGAGCAATATTTGTGCTGTTAGCATCAATTCCTGATAGGAAAGCAGTTTTTTCCATTATAACTTGCTGCACTAGGGCGTATTCTCGTTCTCCTAAAACACTGGCAAAGTCCATATACAGTAACACCATAATTTTTTTGGCAAGAGTAACGTTTTCAATTTCTACACTGACTAAGATAGAATTGGGCATCACAATAATTGTACCCGTACCTAGGGAACGAATTTTTGTCGATCGCAATCCAATACTTTCTACTTTCCCCAACTCTCCAGCGGGTAGACGGATATAGTCACCAGTAACAAAAGGACGATCTAAATACAATACTAAAGTAGCAATTAGTTGTTCGAGAATTTTTTGGGCTGCAAAGGCGACGGCTAAACCAACTAACCCCAAACTAGCAACCAAACCAATCAAGTCAAAGTTTACGCTGCGGGCAAATGTCACCAGTGCTATAATAAAGATAAAGATATTCAACACAGTTTCAAATACTAAAATTGCATCATCGCTACTGGGATTAAATTTCCCCCCAAACTTGAATCCATAGGTACGCAGGTAGCGGCTAGTAACTTTTGTAGATAACCAATACAGACAGCCAACTACAAATAAACTAGCAATCGGTTTGAGCAGCTCATACACAACTGGTACTAATGTTTCGAGTAAGCTCAGAGACCAACTGATACAAATAGAGAGGACTGAAAATTGCACGAGAATTTCGCTTGGTTGAATAATTGCCAGATAAATACTTTCTGCTGAGTAGATATCTAGCTTTTTAAGGGCAAATCTCAATAAGGCTGGAGCGTAATGGCTAAATACAAAAGAGCATCCTAATGCTCCCAAAAATATCAGCCACTGGGGCTGAGAAAATGGGGAAAAAATCTGATAGCGAATACTTCGCAATACCGGGAACCATTCCGCACTCACTAGGGCGATCACTAACCAGGCAAAACTAAAAAAAACTTTGGTAAAATTACCAATTTCCCACTTAGTTATTTTCGCTACAATTACCAATAAAAACCGCAATATTATAATAATTCCTATGCCAATTAAAATCCACAAACTTCTCTCCACAATGTATTGTGAAGTTCGTTCTTTTTTAGCCTTGACGACCGCTTTTTCTAGAATATTTTCCCATCGTTTAGCTTGTTGAGACAAAGAAAAGTTTGGTAAAACATCGTTAGCGGTAACTGTCAATAAGTAATTCTTGTTTAAGGAAATTGAGGTAGCGCTTGAATTAGGATCGTTACGCACATCAAAATTTATGACTTTCTGATTAGAAATCGCATCAGCCAGCAAATTATTGGCAAATTCGGTACGATCTAATGCTGAAGACTTATCGACAGGTTGCAAATAAAACAGCGGAATGCCATCAACTACTACAGGAGAATGAGGGCCGTCAACACTGAGAGCAAAACTCATCGGAAAAGTCGCTAAAAACAAAGCCATTACAAATAAGAATATCAGCTTCATTGGTCGTTTAAATAGGAATTGGAGCATCCACATAAATCGTTGGTTGGTTAATGGTGAAAGAAATATTATGTTTTTGGAGTTGTTTGGTGATTTGTTGGGTAGCTAGATCCAGCAATTGGCGCCTCAAGTCCATAGATAATTCATTAGAACCCAAAATGAAAAAAGAAATTTGGGCTTGGTTGTTACTGAAGGAAACCTCCGTGCTGCGCCAGTCTAAACCAAAAATGTCCATCGTGCTTTCCATCACGGTTTGGCGGATTAGTGCTTGCTCCTCAGCAGATACCTGTTCGGGAAACTCTAGCATCATAATCGACATGACTTTCTTGGCGCTTGTATAGTTCTCTATGGTAACTTCTGTCAGCGAATTATTAGGAATAACTGTGAGAGTACCTTTACCAGAGGTACGAATTTTTGTTGACCTTAAACCAATACTTTCTACTCGTCCGAAAGTGCCTTGTTTTCCCATAGGGCCGTCGGATAAACCAATATAGTCTCCAACTTGAAAAGGGCGATCGAGAGTTAATACAATTCCTCCTAAAAATTGTTCTAACGTCTTCTGAGCAGCAAAGGCAATAGCAACACCTCCAATCCCCAAGCTAGCAAGTATGCCTCCAACATTGATATTATGGCTAATGCAAAAGACTAAAATGATTATTACAGCGATCGCAAAGTCTCCCAGATAGCGAATTAAAAAGATAGACTCGCCTCTTACTTTAGGGTTGGAGTCAAAGGTTGCGCCTAAAATTGTGCTATTAAAAATTTCTCGAAATAAAGTTGACACTAGCCAACCGGCAGAGCAAGTGATGCCCGCACTCAAACAAAACTCCATCAATTTTAGCCATTTAGTGTGAGGGATTACAACTAACATGACTTCCATCGCCGACAGAGTTAAGAAAATTAAAATTAGGTTTTTAGAGGCAAGTAATACACCAATATAAGTTTTTTTCAATAAGCTTGGTGCAAATAAAGTTAATATTAATCTAGAAGTTGGGAACGCTACCAGTCCAGCTAATCCCCCAATTCCTCCGGCTAGAAAAATTAGGATAACTTGCAAAAAGCGATCGCCATTATTTAAAGGTAGTTGTGCAAACATAAATAGCGCATTAATTGTTGTTGTCATGGTCAAACTAACTGTATTATAATAAATAGTTGACAGTTAACCGTTGTCATTAGTGCGAGCTTAAAAACTCGCGAACCTAGTCATTAGTCATTAGTCATTAGTCATTAGTCATTAGTCATTAGTCATTAGTTATTAGTCATTAGTTATTAGGAAGAAAAAAGAAGCAAGAAGGAAGGATTTAGTTAAGTTATTTAGGGGCAACTGAGTTATTTTCCGATTTGAGTAAAGTTTTGCGTAATGTTGCCTCTAGTTCCGGTGACAAAGCCAAAGGGATGCTCCCAGAGCGGAAGTGCAAATCTCGTTGAGGAAACGGAATTTCGATTTCATGCTCTCGAAACAGTTCTTCAATACGGAACAATAAATCACTTTTGACGCGATACTGTACCATTGGTTCAGCAATCCACACCCGGAGTTCAAAATTAAAGGAACTATCACCAAAACCTAAGAAAAAAACAATCGGTTCTGGAGTCCTCAATATATCAGAATGCCCCTTCGGAGCTTTGAGCAGTGCTGCCTTAACTTCACTGATATCACAGCCGTAGGCAACACCAACTGGAATCCCGATCCGAGAAACAGCATTCTCGTAGTTCCAGTTAGTTACCTCATCCTCTAAGAA
Source organism: filamentous cyanobacterium Phorm 6 (assembly GCA_003003725.1). Lineage (GTDB taxonomy): Bacteria > Cyanobacteriota > Cyanobacteriia > Cyanobacteriales > Microcoleaceae > Microcoleus. The sequence goes on from PVWI01000296.1 coordinate 5,278, forward strand.
ACGGGAATTGGGCAAAATAATCGAAACTTGATCGAGGTTGCGAAGCACTGTACTGCGAGCGCCAATACGGACAACAGTGCCTTCAATGTTACCTACACTCACAAAATCGCCTACCCGAATCGGACGTTCAAAGAGCAAAATAAGACCGCTACCAAAGTTTTTAGCGATGTCTTGCAACCCAAAACCGATACCAACTCCCAACGCACTAAAGATAATTGTTAGAGAACTCAGGTCAATTCCCCATACTTGCACCAGAACGATCGTTCCCAGAACAATCAGCAAGTATTTGGCAATCACAGCAACAGCTTCTTGACTGCCTCGACTGATGCGGGTGACTTGCAAAATTCGCAGTTTAAAGAAATTTGAAATAGTACCGCTCAGGGCGACCCATCCTAGGATGAGAGCCGCTAAAAACAGCAGATCTGTAACTGAGTAATTGTTGCGCCCTACAGAGAGCGAGCGAGAAATGAAACTGGTGATTAAACCGCTGGTCAGAGTGTAACTCCAACTCCGACTTATTGGAAACAAATTGGTAATGTAAAGGACGGTGGCAATCCAAAGCGCAGTCCTAGCTGCAAGCAAAGTCAAGATCAATAATAAGTTCAAAGATTTGGGGGAGTCAGCAACCGCAGCTTCTGCTGTTGATGGCTCTACAAATCGCTGGATAATTGCTTGTTTTACCGATCGCCACAGCCATCCCAATCCTTTGTGAAGGGCGATCGCCAGCACTAAAGTCGCCGCTGTCAGCAGCAGCATATTTTTCATAAATCCGGCGCTTCTTTCTTCTTGAGCTTGCTGCAAAGCTTGACGGAGTTGTTGAGCCCAAAGATTAGCTTGTTCGGTTGGCGTGCGAGTTTCTTGCAGATCGGATTGAGTCACTGTCAGCAAGTATTTGCCATTAACCAGAATGGTGGGGTATTGATTGCGAACTTCTGTTGTGACTTCAACTGTTTCTTGAGATTGCTCAATTTGTTTGAGTCGCAAATTGAGTAAATCGGCACGTTCGGCGGCTGTTAATGAGTCAGCATCGCTGACGCTAAAAAGCGGACGACCATCTACCACAATAGATGTCGCCGTCCGAGCGGCTTGAACGGGCCCGGCCAGCGAAATTAAGGTCAGCGCCAAGGCTGTGATGATTCCCAGTATTTGATAACGAACAGATGAAAATTGCCGACGATTTAACATATTTTACCGATTTCAATGCTTCACTCCTGATATTCCGCGATCGCTACGCCTCTAATAGACCTCCACCGCAAAGCAAGTTTTTGAACAAGCAGGATGCCTGTTATACAAGAATCATTGTAGAGGTCTCAGGGAATTGCAAACTGGATATTAATGACAAAGCCCAATAAGTGCAACCATCAGAAGGATTAACGGCGCGGCAGTGCTTGAGGAATACCCAGCCCGGGCACTTTGGTACTTGATACTCAGATTCTTTTTGCATTATAACGGCTTGAACTGATTCAGTTACCCGTTCAGCTCCCTTAACACTGTTAGACAATGCTGGAAAGGACACAAGTCCTCACTAGGAACCTGATTGATGCGGACTGAAGTCCTCACTAGGAACCTGATTGATGCGGACTGAAGTCCTCACTACGAACCTGATTGATGCGGACTGAAGTCCTCACTACGAACCTGATTGATGCGGACTGAAGTCCTCATTACGAACCTGATTGATGCGGACTGAAGTCCTCATTACGAACCTGATTGATGCGGACTGAAGTCCTCACTACGAACCGGCTCGAAATGTTTAAGTATTAGTTTGAATCTATTCCGGGGCGGCATTTGGAAAGTATCCAAAATAGAGAAAAAACCGTCGCACTCTCTAATTACTCCCCTATATTCTCAACTCCCAAAAAGAGAGACAGTTCTTGATTTAAGCGACCCGATCGCACAAACTCAGCATAGGTGTCAGCCTCGATCGCCAGCAACTCCGCTCGAACTTGCTCAGCAATAAACGTGCTGAGATCGGGATATTCATCTTGAAGCCGATCGACCTCCGCCTCAATCCTCATGAGTTCCCCCTTAACCAGCGATTCTTGATACTCATAAAACTCCCGATCGACCCCCGGCTGTTCCTCCATCTCACCCAACCGTTGCAACACCCTACCCAAAGCCGCCCGACGGGCGATCGCCTCCAAATACTCCCCGCGCATCGGCCCATCCCCCAGCAGATCCAATTTTTCCAGAACAGGCTGAATAGTCAGTCCCTGCACCAGTAAAGTAAACAGCACCGTCCCAAAAACCGTTGCAATCACCACATCTCGTCCCGGCAGGCTTTCAGGCACGCTTAAAGCCAAGGCCACCGACACCGCACCCCGCAGTCCTCCCCACCACAGTACCGTTTGATCGGGCAGGGGAATGGCG
>PVWI01000055.1 GCA_003003725.1 filamentous cyanobacterium Phorm 6
CTCACTATTATCTCGGATGATTCACTTTTAACCCCTCAATCCGCCTATGTGCCAGTTGGGGGTGCGGAATGTGGGTTAAAAGCTGATCTGCCTAGTTCACCTGTTTTCAACCTGTTACAAAAAAATTAAATGACTGCAACCGTAGCTATTACTGATAACCCCTTACTAATTGGCAAAGGATTGCCACCGTTTGACGCGATCGCCCCAGAGCACGTAGTCCCAGCCATTACCCAACTGCTGACCGAGCTAGAAGCCTCGCTAGCTAGCTTAGAAGCCTCTGTCGAGCCGACTTGGAGCGGTTTAGTAGAACCCTTACAACAGCTTGGAGAGCGCTTAAATTGGAGCTGGAGCATTGTCGGACATTTGATGGGCGTGAAAAATAGCCCGGAATTGCGATCGGCCCACGAAACAGTGCAGCCGGAAGTAGTAAAATTTTGGAGCAAAGTCAGTCAAAGCAAACCGCTTTACGAAGCTTTTAAAGCGCTGCGGGCGATCGAAAATTGGGATAGCTTAGAGTCAGCTCAACAGCGAATTGTCGAAGCCGCCCTCCGAGATGCTCAACTTTCCGGCGTTGGTTTAGAAGGTGAGCAAAAAGACCGTTTCAATGCCATTCAATTAGAAATGGCCGAAATTACTACCCAATTTTCCAATCACGTCCTCGACGCTACCAAAGCTTTCAGTATCACCCTCACAAACAAAGATGAAATTGATGGTTTACCGCCGAGTTTGTTGAGTTTAGCAGCTCAAGCCGCTCGCGCTGCGGGTGCAGAAAATGCGGATGCTGAAAACGGCCCTTGGCGGATTACTTTAGACTTTCCGAGTTACGGCCCTTTCATGCAGCACAGTACCCGTCGGGAGTTGCGCGAAAAGTTGTACAAAGCTTTGATCGGCAGAGCGAGTAGCGGAGAATTGAATAACTGGCCTTTGACCGATCGCATTTTAGCACTGCGCCACGAAAAAGCTGCTTTACTTGGGTTTAGCAGTTATGCCGAATTGAGTCTGGCTAGCAAAATGGCTCCCGACGTTGCAGCAGTGGAAGCTTTGTTAGAAGAATTGCGCTTAGCTAGTTACAATTCTGCTGTCAAAGATTTAGCAGACTTGAAAGCTTTTGCAAAGGCCAAAGGCGCTGCGGAAGCTGGGGATTTGAAGCACTGGGATATTGGTTTTTGGTCGGAAAGGCAGCGGGAGGAAAAGTTTGCTTTTAGTGCCGAAGAATTGCGTCCTTATTTTGCTTTGCCGCAGGTATTGGAGGGGTTATTTGGATTAGTAAAACGGCTGTTCGGCGTGACAGTAACGGCGGCGGACGGTCAAGCTCCTGTTTGGCACAAAGATGTGCGCTATTTCAGAATAGATGACGAAGCCGGAAATGCGATCGCCAATTTCTATCTAGACCCCTACAGTCGCCCGGAAGAAAAGCGCGGCGGTGCTTGGATGGATGAGTGCGTGGTGCGAGCTAAATTCGTGGAATCGGGCAAGACTACAATGCGGTTGCCGGTGGCTTATTTGGTGTGCAACCAAAGTCCTCCGGTTGACGACAAACCGAGTTTAATGACTTTCTTGGAAGTAGAAACTTTGTTTCACGAATTCGGTCACGGTTTGCAGCATATGCTGACAACGGTAGACTATCCTGGGGCTTCGGGCATCAATAATGTTGAGTGGGATGCGGTGGAATTGCCCAGTCAATTTATGGAAAATTGGTGTTACGATCGGGCGACGTTATTCGGGATGGCTAAGCATTACCAAACTGGGGAAACTTTGCCGGAACACTATTACCAAAAACTGCTAGCAGCGCGCCACTACATGAGCGGTAGCGCTATGCTCAGGCAAGTACATCTTAGCAGTGTTGACATCGAATTGCACCACGGTTATCGATCGGGCGGCAGCGAAACTGTGGCGGATGTCCGCAAGCGCATCGCTAAAACTACTACTGTTTTGCCTCCTCTCGAAGAAGACGCATTTTTGTGCGCTTTTGGACACATTTTTGCGGGCGGCTATGCGGCTGGCTATTACAGTTATAAATGGGCGGAAGTTCTCAGTGCTGATGCTTTTGCGGCGTTTGAGGAGGCTGGTTTGGAGGATGAAAGTGCGATCGCCTCTACGGGTAAACGCTTCCGCGAGACTGTGTTGGGATTGGGCGGCAGTTTGCACCCGATGGAAGTGTTTAAAACTTTCCGGGGACGCGAACCTAGCACTAAGGCTTTGTTGAGACACAGCGGTTTAGTTGCGGCTTAATTAATTTTGTAAAAATCGGGATTAATGCGGGTTAATTTATCTGCATTAATCCCTGTTTTTTGTTTGGTTTTAAGGTTGGTAGTGAGGAATGCGAGTTTTTTATGCGGACTAAAGTCCTCACTACGAACCTTTTTTATGCGGACTAAAGTCCTCACTACAAACCTTTTTTATGCGGACTAAAGTCCTCACTACGAACCTTTTTTATGCGGACTAAAGTCCTCACTACGAACCTATTTTATGCGGACTAAAATCCTCACTACGAACCTGTTTTATGCGGACTAAAGTCCTCACTACGAACCTGTTTTATGCGGACTAAAGTCCTCACTACAAACCTGTTTTCTTTGTCAATATCTAGCAATAAATATCTGTGATTTTACACACTATCTTCTATTTTTATGTGGAAATTTGATAATTGTGTGCGATCGCCCGCCGGTTTTAGCTTAGGTTGAAGGCTCATCAAAGCAGTATCAGTGTTAATACTTTCAGTATAAACTGCCCTTTGCAAATATTTTATGTAATTTATCAGTGATTATACTTAACTTTCCCTCAACCAGAAGTTAACGTTATATTTCGCAATATTTACAGGCTGTTTTTTCGATACAGCTAAGGCTTTTATTGGCAACTAAAAATCCCGGATTTTACCAAATCTTTAATATAAGCGGTCAACAGCGCTACTTTTTTAAATTTTTGATGAAGACGGGCGGACGGCGACTCAAAAAACAGAAAAAAAGCAGGTAAAAATTTAAAAATTGAGTTATAAATCTTTTTTGTATTGTCAAAAAACTTTGATATATATGATAATAAGTAAGGATTGATGGTTACTCGTTCACCCAAAATTTAAGATTTTCATGGATATTCAATTAATTAATATCGGTTTTGGTAATATTGTGTCGGCTAACCGAGTGATTGCCATTGTGAGTCCCGAGTCAGCGCCAATTAAGCGTATAATTACTGATGCGCGGGAGCGCGGACAATTGGTTGATGCTACCTACGGCCGCCGCACGAGGGCGGTAATTATTACAGATTCGAGTCATGTCATCCTCTCGGCGATTCAGCCTGAAACGGTGGCTAATCGTTTTGCGATCGGTAAAGACAGTCAAGGTCGGGATGATTGATGTTTGTTAGTTGCAATTTGAGCACTTACAGTATAAAGTAACCGAAAGCTTAAATTGTTACAAGTTTCTATTCTAAAAATGAAATCCGGTAAATTAATTGTTCTGACTGGGCCTAGCGGTGTGGGGAAAGGCACCTTAGTCCGATCGCTCCTCAATCGTCATTCCGAATTGTATCTTTCGGTATCCGTGACAACTCGTACACCCCGCGAGGGAGAAATTGAGGGAAAACACTACTATTTTGTCAGCCGCAGCCGGTTTGAACAAATGGTTGAGGCTGACGAGTTAGCAGAATGGGCCGAGTTTGCCGGCAATTTTTACGGTACTCCGTATTTTGCTCTCAAACAGGGCATCAGTGAGGGAAAATGGGTAATCTTGGAAATTGAACTCGAAGGAGCAAGGCAAATTAGAAATAAGTTTGCAGAGGCTTTGCGACTTTTTATTTTACCTCCATCTTGGGAAGAATTGGAGCGCAGGCTGCGGAGTCGGGGTCAAGATTCCGAAAGTGCGATCGCCCGGAGATTGCTGCGGGCCAAGGAGGAAATTGAAGCGGCGGGAGAATTCGATTTTCAAGTTGTCAATGACGATTTAGAATTTGCTTTAAAAGGACTAGAATCCGTATTGTTTGTCAGCAATAGGAAATGATTTGATGATAATTTGATATAGCGGTTATCAAGCGTGGTGAGGTATGCCCGGTTTGGCCGGTTTGGCCTATGCCGCATAGTACCTCATCTTTCTGGAAAAGGCTATATTACCAATTACCAATTACCAATTTTTCTGTACGCGCTAAAACTTCGGTACTTTTTTTAACAGCAACACAAATTTTTAAATTAATTTCCAGGATATTAAAGGAAGAGGAAAAGTTTCGCAGGGGTTCTATTTCGCGAGCAGAACAGCCCAACATTTCCATATAAGCTAGTGTCCAGCCAATAGCTGCAATGTCGCTTATATAGCCTTCTCCGGCGCACAGGTGACAACCCGATTCAACCTCTGGATAGCACTCAGGGCAAACCCAATTGCTGACTTGTGAATTGATCTGAATGGTGCGGGATGTTGAGGCAATTGTTAAGGCTTTAATGTGGTTTTGAACTACTTGTTTAAAACCTCGGTTTTGGTGGCTGCGGCGGTCGGAATTGTTGGGCTGTCCGATCGCGAAGCCCGCCCCTACGGGGGCTACGCCAACGGCAAAATCTTGCATCGAGAGGTGATGTTCGATCGCCAAAGACCAAGTTCTTTTATGCCGAAGATCGCCATATTTTCTCGCTTCGGCATCGGTAATGCCGATCGCCGCAGCCTCTTGGCGCAGCACATTCATCGAAGTCATGGTATCTGATATCATTAGTTTATTGAGAGTTAATTTTCGATCGCTCGATCGACCTACAAATAAATTACATTAAACATAGTAACCTAGGTTTCTGGAATTAGAAATATCAATGAATGCAATTTTTCCTGAGACAACGTTGTCGGTGGGCGGACTAACATCATACCTGAAAGAATTGCTCGAAGGCGATCGCCACCTGCGATCGGTTTGGCTGATCGGCGAGGTATCAAACGTTTCGCAGCATTCTAGCGGCTGCTTTTTCACTCTGTGCGACACCGACAAAAGCGCTGCTATTAACTGCGTGGTGTGGACTTATCAGCGGCAAAAATTATTGAAGTTGCCCGTAAAAGGCGAGCAATTGCTGGTTTTCGGAAGCATTGATGTTTACAAACTTCGCGGGGATTACAAGTTGATTGTTTCCCAATCGCTACCGGCTGGGGAAGGATTGCAGGCTTTGCGGTTGCAGCAATTGCGATCGCGCTTGGATGCTGAGGGTTTCTTCGATCCCGCCAGAAAGCGCCCGATTCCCGCGCATCCGCAAATTGTGGCGGTAGTCACATCGGATACTGGCGCTGCGTGGGGGGATATTCAGCGCACGTTAGCGCAGAGATATCCGGGTTTGCGGGTGTTGCTGTCGCCGACTTTGGTGCAGGGAGATTTGGCTCCGGCTGCGATTGCTAGGGCGATCGCGCGTGTAGAATTGGACGGTAGGGCTGATGTGATCATTTTAGGGCGCGGCGGCGGTTCTGCGGAGGATTTGGCTTGTTTTAATGATGAAAGAGTGGTAAGGGCGATCGCCAATTGTGCAATTCCAATTATTACAGGAATCGGACACGAAAGAGACGAATCTCTCGCCGATTTAGTAGCAGATAAACGAGCCCACACTCCGACAGCCGCAGCGGCCCAAGCCGTACCAATTTTAGCAGATATTTACTCGGAACACCAGCAAAGAATGCTGAATTTAGCAAGTGTTGTAAAAGCCAGATTTCAGACAGAATCAGAACATTTGCAACAGTTACAAAACCGACTAAAACGGTTGCCTGCGACATCGCGAACTTTGCGGCAAGCAACTGGTAAACTGGAAATATTGCAAGAAAAGTTAGCAGCCCTAAATCCGGCGGCGGTTTTGGAAAGGGGTTATGCGGCGGTAATGCAAGCTGACGGTAGGATTGTCCGCGAAACTGGCGGTTTAGAATTGGGAGACGAGTTAACCGTGAGGTTGAGTCGGGGCGTGCTGAAAGTTAAGATTGTAGAAGTGTTGGATGCAGAATAAATGCTATGGTTAAGTCGAAGTTGCGCCAGTCTGACTGGAATTATGAGGAAACGGTCGATCGCATAGAAGCGATTATCGATCGGGTGGAATCTGGAGAATTGCCACTAGAGGAGGTTTTTGAGCAGTTTGCGGTGGCTGTGGAGTGTTTGCAGGAGTGCGAAGGTTTTCTGGCGCGGGGGAAGGATCGGATGGAATTGGCGATCGAGCTTTTAGCAAAAGAACCAGACTTTTAAGCGCAGGCGAACGCCGATAAATGTGGATGAAATATGTTGATTCGTTATTGGATAAGTGATGTCAAATCCGGTAGCATCGGCATGATTCAGATATATATTCTCTCCCTCTGTGTACTCTGTGTTCTAGTAAGGTTAAATCATTCCGATGCCAGCGGAAACGATATAATTACTATAAGATTTTGTAGTTTTACAACACCCTGTTTGCGATACTGAGATAGCGGTTCTCACAAAAGTGAGGTATGCCCTATCCCGGATAGTACCTTATATGAGAGCACAGAAAGGCTATACCTAAGTTCGGAAAACTTGTTAGCACACGATCTTACGGTTACTGAACGGAGTCGAAGGACATTCAAGTTTGATAAAAATTCTTGTGGGGTAGACCAGAAAGCCTGCCCCAAAAATACAATCTAGATGCCCGACAGCTTACAATTTGTCGATCGCTCTTTTAGCTTTATCTGCGATATTTTTCACAGCATCTTTAGCATCTTCTGCTGCGTGGCGGGCGGCGGATTCCGCTTGTTTTGCTTGGCCTTCAGCTTGGTCTTTTTTGTTCCCGGTGATGTTTCCGAAAATTTCCTGAGCTTTGCCTTCTACGTTTTTGCCGATCGCCTTTGCCCTATCTTCTACACTCATAATCAGCTCCGCTGGGTAGTTAAACGTTATTGCTATCCTAACATTAGCTCAACTGAAGTTCCTCGCTAACTTCACATTAATTTATGTTGGGTTTGATTACGAGCGGTTTTTAGTAGGGTGCGTCATAATGACTTAATTATTTCGATTGACTCGCTATATAAACTGACGCACCCTACAGAACGATCGCGAGGTCTTATAAGGTGCGTTATAATGACTTGATTATTCCCATCTACTCGGATTTGAACTGACGCAACTTACAGTTATTACTTCAAACTCGCCGCAGCAACCTTAATCGGTTCCAGCAAGTCTAACGGTATGTGCAGCATATTCAATTGGGTAGTTTCAATACCTTTTCTTTCGTTTCTTTCGGGTTCTGGGCCGTGATAATCGCTGCCACCAGTTACCAGCAAACCGTATTCAAGACACAAATCTTTCAATTTTTTCATTTGGCTGGAACTGTGGCTGGGATGGTATACTTCGACTCCCATTAAACCCGCATCTACTAATTCTTTCAACACTTCTTCAACAGCGCCGCCGCGAAATAAATAAGGGTGCGCCCACACCGGTACTGCGCCGCAACTCTTGAGTAAATCTATGCCTTGGGCGATCGAGAATTTCTCGTAATGCACGTAGGCGGGGCCGTCGTCTCGCAGCCAGCGATCGAAGGCTTCCCGCGATGATTTGGCGTGACCAGCTTTTACCAGCGCAGAGGCAATGTGAGGCCTTCCCGGTGCCATTCCTGGGGATGTTGTTGGTAGTTCGATCGCATATCCCAACGCTGCTAGTTTATCTACCATTTCCTGCGATCGCCTCAATCTTCCTTCTATGCGATCGTTCAAAGGAGCGCGCAACTTATTCGCATCGGGATAAAAACCTAAAATGTGCAAAGATCGACCGTTGTGCACTGTACTGAGTTCGAGTCCGGGGACTATTTCGATACCGTGCAAAGCAGCGGCGGCGAAGGCTTCATCCCAACCAGACATCGTATCGTGATCCGTGACGGCCAAGGCGCGAACCCCCGAAGATGCGGCGGCGGCTACGAGTTCGGCAGGGGTAAGAGTGCCGTCGGAATAAGTTGTGTGACAGTGGAGCTCTAGCATTGTTTTTCTGATTAACTATTTATCTACTTTGCGAACTCTATTAATCGCACCTTCTCGCAATTTGGGAAGCACGAGCGATATTTAAATACTTGGGATATTCAGCAGAATTGGCATGACTGAAGCTTTGTTTTGTTCGACTGTCTTGTCTATCTGCAACCTCTGTTCCTATAAATGCTATCACAAAAACTGTACGGAAACTCCCCAACCTACCAAGTATATAATTGCCAGTCGCGCTGTCTTCGCTTCTGAAAGTGCGATCGCCCTTGACAGAGATATTCGGGCGATTCCCCACGGCATAGCTTCGCTTCATGGGCTTTCTGCTGTGCTAGTTAGCAAATTGGCTCAAATCAGCCTCTGCCGCTGCTTCACCCAAAGCGCCATAAAGTCATACACCATCAACACTTGAGCGTTTTGGCGATCGAGATTTTTCAGGTATAAACTGTGGAGGTTCGGATAGTGGCATTGTGCGATCGCTAGCGTTGATGATTTTTTTATAAATTAATAACATAACATTCAGGTACAGCGTATGAAATCCACACTTTGCTTTCCCGAAACCTCTGTTCAATCTCAGGTAGATACTTTTGATAATAGTGCTATTGAATCTTGTATCGTAGCCGCTTGGATTGACTTAGTAGGAGGAGATTTTGACAGTTTGGGAGGAGATGATTGGCTTAATTTGTGCGGCGACATTGACGACGGCGAAATTTACCGGGAATGGTTTTTGTGGCAAGACAGCGAAGTCACTCAAGAGTGGGAAGCTTACGATCCAATTACTAATTATCGAGTGGTGGCATCTAACCGAGAAATACTGATTTCTAAAATAGACCAAATAGAAGATACCCGAAAAATTTAGCCGATCGCGAAAATGTTAAATCTTGATGATCAACTTTAATCCTAATTCTGCAAACAAACTCGGTTTCTCCCAAATACCTTGGATCGAACACACTACATCGATCGCAAAACCAAGTTTCTCAGGCCATAACTATAGGTTGGGTTTCATTTCACGGGCCCAACCTACTAATTTATGTCGCTACAGATTTTGGTTTTTCTCGTTCTAATTTTCGCTGCTTCAAGGCTGCAAGGTTTTGTTTGATCGTGTCGATCGCATTTCCATTCCCCTGCTGTTGATATAATTCGCTAGCGCGGATCAAATCTGCCACCGCTTCGCCGTCCGATCGCAAATTCGCAAAAACCAAACCACGATTGTGGTATACTTCTGCCAAAGTTGAAATTTCTTCTAAAGCGCTGGTAAAATTATCTTCAGCTTTGCGGTAATTTCCAGACTGATAAGCCTCAATGCCTTGTTGGAAAAAAACCGCAGCTTTGCTACCTGCGTCGGTAGCAGGAAATTCTGGTAAACTCAAAATTGGTTCTTTAAACAGCACAGAAATGCTGCCCTTGCCGAAATAAGCCCAAGTCATTGTTCCCACGCCAATCCCCAGCGCAGCCACCACAATTACAGACAGAGCAATAAAATTGTTGATTTCCATAGAGAAATATTTGTTGTATTAGAATTATGATAATATAGTTTTGAGTTTTCGCCACGGTCATTAGTCATATACTAATGATTGAACAAAATTAGTAATTCCCGACTGCCAAATTATATGAGTTTCCAATACAGCGCCGCCCTTGTGACTTTAGCAGACATTGACAAGGAAGTTCTAGTTAAATTTTACACAAAGTTTCTCGACATAGAACCAAATCCTTATATTCCCAATACTTATGCTGAATTTCAACTCCCCGGCTTAAGACTTGGCATATTTAAACCCAAAGATGCCCACAAATCGGAATTTGCAAGTCGAGCAAAAACAGGCATGAGTTTGTGTTTGGAAGTCAGCGATATCGAAACTGCGATCGCCCGAATTTGGGCATTAGGTTATCCGCCAGCCGGAGAAATCATCAAAGCTTCTCATGGTTTAGAAATTTATGCCTTCGATCCCGCCGGAAATCGCCTAATTTTACATCAATCCTATTATAATCTAGAATAATCGCTAATAATTTGTTAACTTGCGATATTCTCTCCTCTTCTATTGTGGAACAGGCGTCCAGCCTGTATTTATTTGCGTCTTCGCGGTTCGTCAAAAAACATCAACTATCTAATCAATTCAGCAAAACTATAAAAACTGATAACTAATAACAACAATGCAGTCAAATGAGTCAACTGAAATTGAGGCCGCGGGCCCATATATTCCCGCACCAAAATTGAAAAAGACGAACCAATTATATAACTCAAAGACAGCGTTAAATATTGCCACTGCAATGTTATACTCCACATCCCGAGCAAAATCATCGCCAAAGTCAACATCACCAACTCAACAAACCGAGGCGGATTGTGCTGAGTAGACAGAATCAAAGTATCCAACCAATATTGCCAAGGTCTCATTTATTATAGCCTTTCTCAGGTTTCTGGAGGTACAGGTTTAGATTTTAGATTTTAGATTTTAGATTGAAGAATTAGGGGATTGAAGAATTGTTAATTAGTTGGTGAATACCTCACTCACTTGAGAACCCCTATAACGATCGAGCTTTTGGATGTAGCCTTCCAGCTTAACCTACGATCGCCATTCAATCTGTCGCTGCAAACACAACAAAGCCTCCGCCGTCTCAACCTGGGGAAACTCCGCGTAAAAGCGACTGACACTGTAAAAAGGGTGAGGAGTCTCCAGAATAATCGCCTTATCGCCCATTTTCGCCAAAAATCCCATCAAATCTAGCGGTGCCACAGGCGCGCAAATCCACAAAGCCGCCGGTTGCTGCGACAGCAAAGCCTTCGCCGCCACAGCCACCGTCATCCCCGTCGCAATCCCATCATCTACCAAAATCGCCAAAGCCCCCGCCGCGCTGACATTTGGCCGCCCAGTAGCCAAATCTGCCTGTAGAGATTGAGCATTATCTTGAGCCTGCTGGAGTGCTAATTTTTGCAAGTGAAAATTTTGCTGCTTTTGCTTTTGCCAGATCAGATGGCCATCAGCAGTTGCAGCCCCGATCGCCAATTCCAAATTATCTGGGCGAGTAATTTTCTTGGCAACAACCACATCCAAAGCACAACCCAAGCGACGGGCGATCGGCACAGCAACGGGCAAACCCCCGCGCGGCAAGGCATAAACAATCGGTTTAATAGCATCCTTTGCCGTTAAATGCAATTTTCCGAGCTCGTCTTCAATTGCGGCGGCCAGTTTTTCGCCTGCATCGGCGCGATTCTCAAAAAACGGGGTAGACAACATATTCCTGCGTGTGCGAGCAAACCCGATCTAAACTATAAACTCTAGCCTCAAAAAAAGCTCTCTTATCTTTAAATAGATGTCCAACGACTTGCAACTGTCCCTTTTTGACAACAGTCAAAATACCTCTTTCGTAACCGACTCAATACCTACAAATGTCAAAATTCCCATTCCTCCGGGCACCTATCAAAATATGGAACAAATCGGCGAGCACTGCAACCGCTGTCACCGCTGCGAATTGGGCAACACCCGCACCCACGCCGTCATCGGGCGCGGCAATCCTCAAGCCTCAATTTTGATTGTGGGAGAAGCGCCCGGACAAAACGAAGATGAAACCGGATTACCCTTTGTCGGGCGATCGGGCAAACTGTTAGATAAGATTTTAGAATCCGTAGAATTGAGTGCAGAAACCGACGTATTCATAGCCAACGTCATCAAATGTCGCCCACCCAAAAACCGCCCTCCCACAGCCAAAGAAATCGAAGCTTGCAAACCATACTTGCTCGAACAAATTCGCATTTTAGATCCCAAAATCATTTTATTAACCGGTGCAACAGCCCTCAAAGGATTGTTAAGCGACAAGCGGCCAATTAGTAAAATCAGAGGTCAATGGATTGAATGGGAAGGACGGCTGTGTATGCCAATTTTTCACCCATCATACTTATTGCGAAATCCCTCCCGCGAACCGGAGACTCCGAAATGGTTTATGTGGCAAGATATGCAGACTGTAAAAGCAAAATTGGATGAATTTAAAGCGGTAAGTTGATCAGGATTTGCGCCTAATATTATCTCCGGTAAATTAACCGCAATACTTGTAGGGGCGGGTTCACCAAAAATCTCTGACTCAAACCAACAAACTCATAAACCCGCCCCACCCACGCGACAGAATTGTCATTGCTTCCAGAATTGTCATTGCTTCCAGAATTGTCATTGCTTCCAGAATTGTCATTGCGAGGAACGAAGCAATCTTAGTCTTGGCGATTGCTTCGTTCCTCGCAATGACAGACAATATTCCTGAATGCGTAAATTATGTTAATCTTAAAATATTAAAATCCCAAAATTTTTATGAGTCAATGCCTTAATCCCGACTGCCAGGATCAAAACCCACCCATCACAAAATTCTGCCAAAAATGCGGAAACAAACTGCTACTCGGAGACAGATACCGTGCAGTTAAATACATTTCCGAAGGTGGTTTTGGCCGTACATTCAAAGCGGTAGATGAACATCGACTTGATACCATCTGTGTGATTAAACAATTTCTCCCGCAACTACAAGGGAGTGCAGCTATTCAGAAAGCAACGGAGTTATTCAAACAAGAAGCAGTGAGACTGCGAGATTTGGGTAAACATCCTCAAATACCTGATTTATTGGCATTTTTTGAACAAGATCAACGGTTCTATTTAGTACAAGAATTTATAGACGGTGAGGATTTATTAAAAGAATTACAGCAGCAGGGAAAGTTTAGCGAAAAACAGATTAAGCAATTACTGACAGAATTGCTACCGATATTAGATTTTGTTCACAAGCAAAAGGTAATTCACCGAGATATTAAGCCGGATAACATCATTAGAAATTCTCACGGTTCTCTAGTCTTGATTGACTTTGGAGTTGCTAAGGAATTGAGCGGTAGTGTTTTGACTAGAGTGGGAACTGTGACTGGAACTCCTGGCTATGCGGCACCGGAACAAATGCAAGGTCATGTTTTTCCAGCGAGTGATCTTTACAGCCTTGGTGTAACTTGCATTCGGTTATTAACCGGGTGTTTGCTGGAAGAGAAAAATGGAACTTTGGCTGACGAACTTTTTGACCCGATGCAAATGGCATGGGTATGGAGAAATAAGGCAGTTTCCATCAGTAATGAATTGGGGAAAGTATTAGATAAAATGCTATTGTTTCCAGTGGGTGCGCGTTATCAATCAGCAGCAGAAGTATTGCAAGCTCTTAATCCTGTGCCAGTATCATCTACTAAAATACCAGCGCCACCACCGCAATCAAAACCTGTTCAGCCTTCACCAGTAGTACCTACTAAAATATCAGCGCCACCACAAGCAAAACCTGTTCAGCCTTTACCACCAGTACCACCAACTCAAATATCAGCTAAATCTCAACCAAAGGCTTCTCAGTTGAAATCCTTTACTGAAGACTTGGGTAATAGCGTAAATTTGGAAATGATTGCTATTCCCGGTGGAACTTTCATAATGGGTGCGCCGGAAACTGAACCAGAAAGCCAATATAACGAAAAACCTCAACATCGGGTTAAAATTCAACCTTTCCTGATCGGAAAATATGCTATTACACAAGCACAGTGGAAAGCAGTTGCTAAATTGCCAAGAATTCAATTTGACCTCAACCCAGACCCCTCTTATTTTAAAAAAAATTATTTATTCACAAATATTAAACGACCAGTAGAACAAGTTTCTTGGTATGATGCTGTGGAATTTTGTGCTAGGTTATCTAAAAAGACCGGACGTAATTATCGCTTACCCAGTGAGGCAGAATGGGAATATGCTTGTCGCGCTGGTACAACTACACGATTCTATTTTGGTCAAACAATTACTACTAATCAGGTTAACTATCGCGGCAATTATTCTGACGGTAATTCACCAAAAAGTCAGTATCGAGAACAAACTACAGATGTAGGCAGTTTTCCCGCCAATGCCTTTGGTTTGTACGATATGCACGGCAATGTTTGGGAATGGTGCGCTGATCCCTCGCATAAGAACTATCACGAAGCACCGACTGATGGTAGGGTTTGGGATGAGAATATTAATAATAATCGTTATCAAAATCATATTAACTTATTAATCAAGTCTAAAAATGATCGGCGAACCAGGTTGCTGCGCGGGGGTGCGTGGCTCAACTATCCCGACTATTGCCGCGCTGCGTGTCGTAACGACTATTCGCCCGACACTCGCAACTTCATAATCGGTTTTCGAGTTGTCTTATGACTGCGTGAACTTCTTAGCCATTTACACTCCTCCTTTTGCATAACAATCTCGCAACCACAAACGAATCGCCTCAGCAATTGCGCTTTTCTCGCCCTCTGAGCGTCGGGGGTTCAGAAACCGGGTTTCTTCCTAGATATCTCGTCACTAACCCAAGATTTCGCAGAAACCCGGTTTCTTGAGTCTTGGGCGATGAGAGGGAATGCGATCGCCCTGATATAATCAAATTGCAACCCTATAAAATCCCTAAAACGGTGGTAGACTGGAATAACTTCACCCCTTATGAATTTGAGTATGACTTTGAGCAAGATAAACTGGCTGCACACAGAGTTACATTCAATGAAGCTGTGCAATGTTTCTTGTCTGACTATGAAGTGCGACGAAACAAATCTTACCGAGATCGCTATCAATTAATTGGTACAACCTACGGTGGACGAACCCTCAAAATTATATTTCAACTAAAGCCAAATAACGTAGTTCGCCTGATTACCGGATGGCCAATATGAACTCAATCAATCCCACAACCCAAGAAACACTCTCTGAACCAGAAATTGATTTAATAGTTGAAAGCCAAGCTAACAATGACTCAGCTTGGGAAACTCCCATTATTGTTCAAAAACAGCCGACTTCTTTATCCCTTCCCTCTGAACTTGCCATAAAAGCAGCTTTTTTAGCGGGATTGCATCAAGAAACAGATGTTGAGGCGTGGATTATTCGCCTAATTCGAGAACGACTAGAACTAGAAGAAGCAGCATATTTGGAAATCAAACAGAATTTGGCTAGGGAATTCAGTAGATGATTATAAGTTTGCTATATAGGGCGGGTTTTGCCTTGATACAGTCGATTATTTCATAAATTCTGAGCTAAACCCGCCCCTACCGCCTTATGGTTGACTTAAGAAATTAGTCAAAAAGCCTTAAGTAAACCGTGTTGGATTATAAGGTAAGAAAAAACAGCAATTTTTATGAAATAAAACTCGGACTTGCAACCGCAGATGTTAGCAGATAAACACAGATCAACGCTGATGGGATTTGATCTGCATTCATCTATGTTTATCCAATCTCTTCACAAATCCGCGCAAAAGCCGCCACCGGATCGTCGGAAGCCGTAATCGGCCGCCCAATCACCAGATAATCTGCACCTGCTTTAAATGCCGCTTTTGGAGTCATCGATCGCTTTTGATCGCCCCCATCGGCCCATTTCGGACGCACCCCCGGACAAACCAACAGAAAATCATCCCCGCAACTCATTCTTAACTGTTCCACTTCTTGGGGAGAACAAACAGCACCAGCTAAACCACTTTCCTTGGCTAACAATGCCATCTGCAAAGCATATTCTGGCAACTCCAAAGGTATTTTCAACTCAAAAGCTAACTGTCGCGAATTCAAACTCGTTAGCAGGGTAATTGCAATCAATTTAGGAGTTGGTTTATCCACAGCCGCCGCCCCTTCTACTAAAGCTAACTGTGCTGCTTTTAAAGCATCTTTACCACAGGTAGAATGGATTGTCAATAAATCTACATTGTACTTGGCCGCAGCACGGCAAGCACCAGCTACAGTATTTGGGATGTCGTGAAATTTCAAATCGAGAAAAATCCGTTTTTCCCCCTGTTTCAAAATTTCGATAATTGCTGGGCCGCAGCTAACGAATAATTCTAAACCGACTTTCCAGAATGATACGTCGGGGAGTTTGTCGATCAGGGCGATCGCACTTTCTTGACTGGGAACATCCAAAGGAACAATAATTTTATCTTTTATCATAGTACCGTTCGTAGTAAGGACTTTAGTCCTTTTTTTATAAGTTTATAACCCGTACCGTTCGTAGTAAGGACTTTAGTCCTTTCTTTCTTAATTTTAAACCGTTCGCAATCAGGAGTTAAACTTTTTTAACATGGATTTTAAGGACTGAAGTCCTTACTACGAACCTGAAGAAGGACTGAAGTCCGAACGATCGAACCTGAAGAAGGACTGAAGTCCTTACTACGAACCTTAGATGAAACTATACTATTAAGCGGACAAATTTATTTTTGCCAACTTGCAAAACTTTACCGCCTAATTCTGCGGGTGATTCAAAGGTAAGGTTAACATCAGAAACTTTGTCGCCCTCTAACTTCACTCCACCGCCCTGCATCAACTTCCGCGCCTCACCGCTGCTCTTACAAAGCCCGCTAGCACTAAGGATATAAAACAATTTAGCCGGAAACTGCACGTTTGCCAAGGAAAACTCCGCCACAGCATCAGCCTGTCCCGCCGCACCTTTGATCAGAGTCATTGCATCTTGTTGTGCCCGATCGCCCGCTGCTTTCCCAAAATACTGACTTACCACATCCACAGCTAAAAGTTTCTGTTTTTCTCGCGGATTTTCTGGTAACTCATCCAGCGGCAAATTTGTCAATAGTTCAAAATACTGGGCGATCGAACGATCGGCAATTTTTTCCAATTTAGAATACATCGTCAGCGGGTCATCCGACAAAGCTACATAATTGCCCAAGGACTTCGACATCTTCTGCACGCCGTCAGTCCCGATCAAAATTGGCATCAGCAAACCAAACTGCGGTTTCATCCCGAAATGCCTCTGCAAATCTCTCCCCACGGCAATATTAAACTTTTGGTCAGTTCCGCCCAACTCCACATCCGCCTCCAAGACTACTGAATCGTAACCCTGCATTACTGGATACAGAAACTCGTGCAGGAAAATCGCATTTTCCTGCTGCATCCTGTTATCAAATCCCTCTTTAGCGAGCATCTGCTGCACCGTCATGGTGCCTAGCAGTTCCAAAATCTTCGCCAAGTCCAATTTTGACAACCACTCGGAGTTATAGCGAATTTCCAAGCGTCCGGGCGTCTCAAAATCGAGAATCGGACGCACTTGGTCTAAATAAGTTTTGGCATTTTCCGCCACTTGTTCCTCTGTCAATTGGCTGCGCATCTCCGACTTTCCTGTCGGATCGCCAATTCTTGCGGTAAAATCTCCGATGACCAGTACCGCCGTGTGACCGGCATCCTGAAAAGCTCTCAGCTTGCGGAAACAAATGCTATGTCCCAAGTGAATGTCAGTCCCAGTGGGGTCAATTCCCAGTTTGACTCGCAACGGGCGATCGACTTTTGCCAGCAATTGGGCCAGATTTTCGTCAGGGTTGCTAGAATCAGGTCGATCGGGAAAAATTTCGCTGATGCCACGGTAAATTCCAGAAAAGTTAGCAGTAATCATAGGGAGCGATCGTCCATAATATTTTGCCAAAGTGCAGCAGAATTAGTTACACTCACTGTCTGACGCATAAAAGATAACTATCAAGCTACTATAATCCCAAAGCTCACCAGCCAACATTTCTGGTGGCAATTGTCCGATCCCGCATCTAAAATCAAAAGTCTAAAACCCCAAATAGAGTGAGGAAGTGAAATCCACGTGTCAACCAACGCAGTTCGCAAAAACACGGAAAACTCAGCCCCCGTATTCGAGTTTGTTCAGTCAGTCAGTAAAGTGACCGCTGGAACCATACTCAGCATGACAATGCTTGCCAGTTCCGTAGTAGCTGGCGGACTGGTTGGCTTAGCGATCAGCTTCCGCAATTTGCCAGATGTTCGCATCTTGCAAACCTACTCTCCCACAGAAACCACCCACATTTACGACATCAACGGCAAGCCCCTAGCCAGCATCCACGACGAAGCTAACCGGGATGTTGTACCCCTCGACCAAATCTCTCCGAACCTGAAACGGGCCGTAATGGCGATCGAAGATAGCAACTTCTTCACCCACAAAGGCATCAACCCAGGCGGGATAGCCAGAGCTCTGATCGTCAACCTAGAGAAAGGTAGAACCGTTGAAGGCGGCTCTACTATGACGATGCAGCTAGTCAAAAACCTGTTTCTATCTCCCCAGTCAAAATTTAGTCGCAAGATAGCTGAAGCGGTAATGTCTATCCGCTTGGAGCAAATTCTCAACAAAGACCAAATTCTGCAACTATACCTGAATCAAATCTACTTAGGTCACAACTTGTACGGCGTAGAGACAGCCTCTCGAAGCTATTTCAACAAGTCAGCCAATAATTTGACCATTGCCGAAGCAGCGATGCTGGCCGGCTTAATTTCTGCCCCCGAAGAATACAGTCCTTTTGTCAACTACAAATTGGCAAAAGAGCGGCAGGAAATCGTTTTAAACCGGATGAAGGATCTCAAATGGATTACCCCGGCCGAAGAGACTGCCGCCCGAAAGCAAAAAATTAAGCTGGGCAAAATTACCTCTTTTGGCGGCTCTGAAGTTCCTTATGTAACACAAGCCGTAGTCCAGGAACTGACACGGCGTTTTGGACGAGATGCCGTGGTTAAGGGAGGAATGCGCGTTCAAACCACGATCGACCTGAAAATGCAGCGCATAGCCGAAGAAACCGTCAAAGCGTGGCACAATCGACTTTACAACCAAGGACTTTTTTACGATCGCGACCAAGGACAAATTGCCCTAGCAGCCGTCGATCCCCGCACCCACTTCGTCAAAGCAATGGTTGGCGGCGTCGATTACCAAAAGAGTCAGTTCAACCGCGCCATTCAAGCACGCCGCCAACCCGGATCGTCTTTTAAGCCTTTCATCTACTATGCTGCCTTTGCTAGCGGCAAATACAGCCCCGATTCCGTTGTCTACGACTCTCCTGTCGGCTACCGCGACGGCGACGGCTACTACTACCCTCAAAACTACGGCGGCGGCTTCTCCGGTGCCGTCAGCATCCGCAGAGCTTTGGAAGTCTCGCTAAACATTCCCGCTGTCAAGCTCGGCCAAGAAGTCGGATTGAATAAAGTGATTGAAATTTGTCGGGTACTCGGCATCAGAAGTCCGATGGAACCCGTGGTTTCTTTGCCCTTGGGTGCAGTTGATCTGACTCCTTTGGAGATGGCCGGGGCTTTTGCTACCTTCGCTAACAACGGGTGGCATTCTGACACCACATTTATTGTCCAAGTCACTGACAGTAGCGGCAACGTCTTGCTCGACAACACGCCCAAACCCAAATTAGTTCTCAACGCCTGGGCTGCGGCATCTGTCAACAGCGCCCTGCAAGGGGTAATTAACAGCGGAACGGCAAGGGCGGCCCAACTCGGGCGGCCGGCTGCTGGGAAAACTGGTACAACTTCCTCAGAACGGGATATCTGGTTTGTGGGTTACGTGCCGCAGTTGTCCGTGGCAGTTTGGATGGGGAACGACGATTACACACCGATGAGCTACGGTGCTACTGGCGGTGGGGTTGTTGCCCCTGTTTGGCGCGATTTTATGAGCCAAGCTTTGCAAGGCGTTCCCGCAGAAAGTTTTAAACCTGCGTCAGCTTTTGAACGGCCTTAATTACTCAGTCATTAGTCATTAGTCATTAGTCATTGGTCATTAGTCATTAGTCATTAGTCAACTGTTTAATTTTGACTGTTGACCAATGACTCAAAAACTAGGTCTATAAGCATTCTTCCTTCTTCCTTCTTCCTTCTTTCTTCTTCCTTCTTCCTTCTTCCTTCTTCCTTCTTCTTATGATTGTTTTTCAAGCTCAGACTTCATCCGCTCCAGCGTTGAGTTCATTTGCTCAAACATCTGCTGGGGCGTGATGCCAAATTGATTGAGCTGCGTTTTTAACTGCTCTACAGTCATCTGAGCCATGAAGTCCTCAGACAGCTCGAAGCGCTTCATAAAAATACGATAACGATCCATCATTGATTCCATCTGAGCGATGAACATTTTCTTGCCTTCGCGATCGAACTTGCCGTAATTCCCGCCTAGTTGGATGAGAGATTGATAGTCTTCAAACAACAGTTTGGCTTCTTGCTGAACAATTTCTGAATCAAAAAATCCCATAATTTTCCTACCTAATTTTTTAATATTGAATTGATTTTGATCTGGGCAATCCCGCGGCCTTTGGTAGTATTTTATCATTTGCCGGAGTAAGTCCCTACCCCTCAAGGCCCAAGAATCAGTAGAAATTTCCGTACAGGAGAGTGGGAGAGTGGGAGATGGGGAGATGGGGAGAGTTGGAGACTGGGCGAGAATTGCCCAATTCCCAATCCCCAATTCCCAATTCCCAATCCCCAATTCCCTCAACATTAATCCGTTAAATCCGTTACACTCATCAGTTGCCGAACTTCCCTCTTCCTCCTGACTACTGACTACTGACTACTGACTACTGACTACTGACTACTGACTACTGACTACTGACTACTGACTACTGACTACTGACTTCAAACTTGCCCGATGCGTTCTAGAGGCCAAAACCTGACTACAGCGCGGCCGATGATATTCTGCTTAGGTAAAAATCCCCATCTGCTGGAGTCGTTACTGTTGTTGCGGTTATCTCCCATTACGAAGTATTGATTTTCCGGGACACGGTAAGGCCCCCACTGATATTTAGGAGGTTCGGCAATGTACTTTTCGACGATCGGTTTATCGTTGAGGTAAACTAGACCTTTTTTAACAACCACGATTTGACCTGGTAAACCAATTACCCGCTTGATGAATGCTTGGTCTTGGGTAAAGCCTTGTTCTTGCAACTTTTCGGGCGGGGAAAATACTACGATGTCGCCAGTTTTTGGAGGTTCCAGGTAGTAGGATATTTTTTCGACTACGACTCGATCGCCTATACGCAAAGTTGGTAACATAGAATCTGATGGTATGAAACGCGGTTCCGCCACCAACGCTCGAATAATTATTGCTAAAGCCAAAGCAATAATCACAATTTGCAGATTTTCTCGCTGCGATTTCCACGCTTTTTGCCACCATGTTTCAGCCGGAATTTCTGCTACTTCTGTACCCAAATTCTTTTTTTCAGATGTCATTGATTCCTCGCTATATAATTGCCACAAATTATCTAATAAGTTGTAGAGACCTTCAAATTGTATGTCAAGAAACAATCACCTCGAATATTCAATTTAAATGCTCTACAGCTTACCTTTGAAATATATCGCTGTTAATTATTAGACTGGAATTGCAAAAAATGCAAACTATCTTACAATTATCTGCGTTTATTTGCGTTTGTCTGTGGTTTCCCTATCCATCAAATATTGACGTAATATCATGTCCGGTCGATTAGCATAACAAAAACGGTTCGTAGTGCGGACTTTAGTCCGGCTAGGTTGCGGACTAAAGTCCGCACTACGAACCAATTTTATCGTTGTCAATCGACCGTACCCGATATAATAAGTATCCTCTTGATATTAACTCATAAAAAAGGCAGAGAATTAAGATTCTCTACCTTTTTTTGACGTGAAGATTTCGAGTTATTTGCAACTGCGAGATTGGTTATTTCACAACTTTACTCGCCGCACACCACTCAATCTTACTCAGCGCCTTGAGGGAGCAATTCCCGCTTTTGACCTTGCAAAACCTTGACAACTCCGGCTTCGTCCACATCTACAACAGCGGTATCGCCGTCTTTGATGCGGCCAGAAAGGATTTCCTCAGCCAAGCTGTCTTCCAACAACCGCATGATGGCGCGACGCAGAGGTCGAGCTCCGTAGCTGGGGTTGTATCCTTCTTCTACTAGCCGTTCCTTGAATTTCTCGGTAACTTCCATCGTGATTCCCTGTTCTGTCAAGCGGCCGAACACTTCTTTGAGCATGATGACGGCGATTTCCTTGACTTCTTCCTTGTTCAACTGACGGAAGACGATAATTTCGTCAAGTCGGTTGAGGAATTCGGGGCGGAAGTAGTTCTTAAGTTCTTCGTTAACCAAAGAGCGAATGCGGTTGTAAGTAGCATCGGCTTGGTTGTCGCTGAACTCGAAACCGAGACCACCGCCACCTTTTTCGATGACCTTAGAACCGATGTTAGAGGTCATAATCAGCAGCGTGTTTTTGAAGTCCACGGTGCGACCTTTAGCATCAGTTAAGCGACCGTCTTCCAATATTTGCAAGAGCATATTGAAGACATCGGGGTGGGCTTTTTCGATTTCGTCGAACAACACGACTGTGTAAGGACGGCGACGGACTGCTTCTGTGAGTTGTCCGCCTTCGTTGTAGCCGACATAACCGGGAGGAGAACCGATGAGTTTGGAGACGGTGTGACGTTCCATGTACTCGGACATATCCAGTCGAATCATCGCGTCTTCGGAACCGAAGAAGTAGCCGGCTAAGGCTTTGGTAAGTTCAGTTTTACCGACACCGGTGGGCCCGGAGAAGATGAAACTGGCGATCGGGCGATTGGGATTTTTCAAGCCAACGCGGGCGCGACGAATGGCGCGGGAAACGGCTTTCACTGCTTCTTCTTGGCCGATCAAACGCTGGTGCAGGGTGTCTTCCATGTGCAGCAGCTTTTCGGATTCGGATTCGGTCAGTTTGTTGACCGGAACTCCTGTCCAGCTTGCCACGATTTGAGCGATGTCTTCTTCGGTAACTACTGGCGATGGGTCGGTGTCGCCCTTTTGAGCTGACTCGGTTTTTTTGGCTTGGGAAATAGCGCGGATTTCGGCTTTGATCGTCATTTCGCGATCACGCAATTCTCCGGCCTTATCAAAGTCTTGAGAACGTACCGCTTCGTCTTTATCTTTCAGGACTTTTCGGAGTTCTTTGTCAAGTTCTTTGGCTGCGGGAGGAAGTTGAGAGTTAATCAGACGGACTCTCGAACCAGCTTCATCTACCAAGTCAATTGCTTTGTCTGGTAGGAAGCGATCGGAGATGTACCGATGAGAGAGTTTGGCTGCGGCTTCCAGGGCCGTATCCAAGATTTTCAGCTTGTGGTGCTGTTCGTAGCGTTCCCGCAAACCGAAGAGAATCTCGATCGTCTCATCAACAGTGGGTTCGCCGACCATCACGGGCTGGAAGCGCCGTTCTAGGGCTGCATCGCGCTCAATGTGCTTGCGGTACTCGTCTAGGGTAGTAGCGCCGATACACTGGAGTTCGCCTCTGGCCAAAGCTGGCTTGAGAATGTTCGCAGCGTCGATCGCCCCTTCCGCCGCACCAGCACCGATCAAAGTGTGCACTTCGTCAATCACCAAAATCACGTTACCCGCCGTGCGGATTTCGTCCATGATTTTTTTGAGACGTTCTTCAAATTCGCCCCGGTATTTGGTACCGGCGACGAGCAAGCCGATGTCGAGGGTGACGACGCGCTTGTCTTCGAGGATATCTGGGATATCGTTGTTAGCGATGCGTTGGGCTAGTCCTTCGGCGATCGCGGTTTTGCCAACTCCAGGTTCACCGATGAGCACCGGATTATTTTTGGTACGGCGACCGAGGATTTGAATTACCCGTTCGATTTCTTTTTGGCGTCCGACTACTGGGTCAAGCTTCCCATCCACCGCCATTTGAGTCAGGTTAGATCCGAACTCATCAAGGGTTGGGGTTTTGGTGCGAGCACCGCCGCCAGTGGCTGCGACTTCTGCGGTTTCTCCCAGCATCCGAATCACTTGGGTGCGGACTTTCGACAAGTCTACTCCCAGGTTTTCTAGGACTCTGGCCGCTACTCCTTCACCTTCGCGGATCAGACCCAGCAGCAGGTGTTCAGTACCTATATAATTGTGTCCGAGTTGGCGAGCTTCTTCGAGGGACAGTTCTAGAACCCGCTTGGCGCGCGGGGTGAACGGAATTTCGACGGCTACGAAGCCCGAACCGCGCCCGATAATTTTTTCGACCTCAATCCGAGCATCTTTGAGATTGACTCCCATTGATTTGAGGACTTTGGCTGCAACTCCGGTTCCTTCTCCGATCAGACCCAGGAGGATCTGTTCGGTCCCTACGAAGTTGTGACCCAGGCGGCGAGCTTCTTCCTGGGCCAACATGATTACTTTTATTGCTTTTTCTGTGAAGCGTTCAAACATGATTTATTCCCATCACCTGCTATGTGCCCGTTTTGAGGTCACGCTCGCTTGAGCGGGCGTTTTTGTTTTTGTAGGGACATGGCTGAGCCTAAGTCCCTACTCGTACTGCTTATTCTAGCGCGACTCTCCCAACCGATCTGCCGCACTGTCCAAGCGGTTGCAGATTCTAGGCTCATATTGCAGGGTGGCTTTCAACTGGGAAGACCCAAATGGTGGCTGACCTACAACCTCCCCTAGACTGCAAGAAGATTGCTCTTCTCGGCCTATGCTCAACCTACGACTATGTATTGAGGATTCTAGCACAATCTTTTGGGCTGTTATGTAGCTGCAAAAGTGGTAGTTACCGAAGTGTAGAGCAGTTTTTCGATCGAAGTTATTGGTTGAATGGGCGATCGAGCTAAGGCATTGAAAAAAGTTACTCCTGGACGCTCATGGGCCCAGAAACCAGGTTTTTTACTAAAATACTTGCTGTAGTGCGCAAATTTGGTAAAAAAACTCCTGGTTGAGCGCGGTAGTTGAGCGTAGTCGAAACCCGGTTTCTTGAGTCGGAATGCGTGCATGAGGTTAAGCCTAAAATATCCTCGTTGAGAAATAAGGTATAGCCGAGTCTCAGAAAGATGAGCTACTATCCGGCATAGGCCAAACAGGGCATACCTCACCACGCTTGAGAACCGCTGCTATATATTCGTAAAATAGGAATTAATACGATCGCTCAGTCGGTAATTTTCCCTCGCATAGCTTTAATCTGGCCCCGCTTGGTTTTGCTGTCGAGACGCTTGCGCTGGGAACTACGAGTTGCTTTGCTGGGTTTGCGCCTTTTTGGGATGACGATCGCACTTTTAATCAATTCTTGCAGCCGTCTTAACGCTTCCTCGCGGTTCTGTTCTTGGCTGCGGTGTTCCTGTGCTTTAATCACAATCACACCTTCGGAGGTGATGCGCTGATCGTTGATTTGTAATAATCGGTCTTTGTAGCGATCGGGCAATGAAGAAGCTGGGATGTCAAAGCGCAGGTGAATAGCACTCGCTACCTTATTGACATTTTGCCCTCCTGCGCCTTGAGATCGAATGGCACTAATCTCGATTTCGCGATCTGGAATGAACACAGTATTAGAAATTTGTAGCATGATTTATTTACACTTCTTAGCTGTCAGTATAAATTCGATTAGTGTTTTTCGATCCCATAACTCTACGTCGTTAGATTCAGCAAGGTTGTAAGCGTTTTCTGTAAATCTGTTGTTGGTGATTACTCTGGCTTTATTTCCGTTGTAATGTCTGACGGCTCCTGCTACTTCTTGAACTGCTTTAATCCCAACGGGATTTTTGCTTCTTTTGGCTTGAACCACGGTTCTCAATCCATCTTTATATAAAATTAAATCCGCCCCATAATCTTGACTATCTTGAGTTAAAATAACACTATAACCCAATTTTCTAAAATGGATATCTAGAAATCTTTCAAACTCTTTTCCCGTCATTTCATCCACTTCCAGAATACCGCTCTCTGATAAACGTTTTCTTAACTCTTCTTCTTTAAGTGTATCAAATACCAAGGCTGCAATATCACCTACAAGGGCAGCGGCTCTCACTATAAAAGGCTTCATAAAATTACACTTATTTTAAAGAGATGTCTATAGTTTATACTACAAAATGGCGAGATTGTTCGTATAGACGAGGTGGAAAACTATGACGAAACCGCATGATATCATTCGAGAGCAAGACCGGAGATTAGGAGAATTAATGGCGATCCTCTTCGAGGGCTTCGCTAACGCACGTCAGCGATTCCTCGATGCAGGCGGCGATCCTCGACACCCGCCATCAGGTTTAAAAGGCGATGATTACATGACAGACGCAGAAAGAGAAGAAGCACTGACAATCGCCCGATCGCTCTTTAACGACGAATATATTAAAACCTATCTCAAAAACAAACGTCAAAACAATTTGCAACCCCAGATCAATTCGTAAGGTGCGCCGAAACGCACCTACAAAAATCAGTAAGGTGCGCCGAAACGCACCCTACAAAAACTAATTAATCAGCAGTACCAGTTTGCAGCGACTCTTTAGCGGCCTGAGTCCACTCAGAGTGGAAGAATTCGCCACGCGGTTTGTCGGTGCGCTCGTAGGTGTGAGCCCCGAAATAATCCCGCTGCGCTTGCGTCAGATTTTGTGGCAATCTTTCGCGTCGATAGCTGTCAAAATAGTCCAGCGATGCGCTAAAAGCCGGTACAGCAATCCCCAGTGTGCTAGCAGTAGACAACACTTCCCGCCAAGCTGATTGGCGATCGAGAATGCTTTGTTTGAACTCCGGTGCTAACAGCAAATTTGGCAACTGCGAATCATCCTTGAAAGCAGTTTTAATCTTGTCCAAAAATCCAGCCCGAATAATACAGCCACCCTTCCAAATTCGGGAAATTTCGCTCAAATCCAGGTTGTAATTATAGGACTTGGAAGCCGCGCTCAAAAGAGCCATTCCTTGGGCGTAAGAACAAATTTTCGAGCAGTAAAGCGCATCCCGGACTTTGTTCACAAACTCCTTAATATCGCCCTCATACTTGGCTGTAGGCCCCGTTAATTGTTGCGAAGCTTTCACGCGCTCGTCTTTGTAAGAAGACATGATCCTCGCATTAACAGCAGCAATAATTGTCGGAATACAAACGCCTAATTCCAAAGCGCTCATCACCGTCCAGCGGCCAGTACCTTTTTGGCCCGCTGCGTCCATAATTACCTCAACTAAGGGATGCTTAGTTTCCGGGTCAATGTACTTGAAAATATTAGCCGTAATTTCAATCAAAAACGAGTTGAGTTCGTCCGTAGTATTCCATTCGGCAAACACTTCCTGCAACTCTTGGCCGCTTAGTCCACCCACGTTTTTCAGCAAATCGTAGGCTTCAGCAATGAGCTGCATATCACCGTACTCAATGCCGTTGTGCACCATCTTCACGTAGTGACCAGCGCCACCAGGGCCGATGAATGTGACGCAGGGGCCGTCATCTACTTGAGCCGCAATTTTGACGAGAATCGGCTCCAATTTCTTGTAAGCAGCCAGCGTGCCACCGGGCATCAGGCTAGCACCGTTGAGCGCGCCTTCTTCGCCGCCGCTGATGCCCATACCGACAAATCCCAGTCCCATCGATTCTAAATCTTTGGTGCGGCGTTCGGTGTCGTCGTATAGCGAGTTGCCGCCGTCAATAATCATGTCGCCCGG
>PVWI01000297.1 GCA_003003725.1 filamentous cyanobacterium Phorm 6
GGCCTGGATGTATTACCGCTACCGTTGCGACTCGAAGGGCGGCGGCGGGGCTCGTCGTCGTAGGCTTCCCGCGAAGAACGGTTGTCTTGGCTACCTCTAATCCGGGCACGCTGCGGGTAGTCTTCCTCTGGTTCTAGCCGATCGATTTCAGAATCGTAGCCGTCGTAAGCGTAGGCATTGCTGACGGGCCGCTCTTCATCTACATATTGGGCGCGACTTTTGGCTTGGGCTGTGGTCGCTCCTCGCAGCTTAATGCTTTCGGCTGCAAAAAATATGGCCGAACCGGTCAGCAAGAACTGACCGAAGGCCAGAATTGGATCGAGCCGCCATCCTTGAAATAACAAAATACCGCCGCACAGCAGGCCGACTGCTGCAAAAAAAATATCGTGGTCTCGGGCTAGTTTGGGACGCCACGATCGCAGAAAGTACAGTCCTGCCCCTGCTACTGCTAGGATGATCCCTAGCAGGCTGCTCCAGTTCAATCCTAAATTGACCATTAGCCTATCTCCTATGTCTGTCCTATGTTAGCGAGTTAGATTTTACATCTATCATTAAAGTCTGTGATCCCGACTGTGTTTTCTGGGGCATCCGGTCAGGTTTCAGCTTGGGAAGTGAGCCATATAATAATGAGTT
Source organism: filamentous cyanobacterium Phorm 6 (assembly GCA_003003725.1). GTDB lineage: Bacteria > Cyanobacteriota > Cyanobacteriia > Cyanobacteriales > Microcoleaceae > Microcoleus. The sequence goes on from PVWI01000297.1 coordinate 634, forward strand.
TAACGGGAAAAAACCTCAGCTTTGCAGTCAACCGAAGGTTTTGGCTTCTGAGTTTCTCGCATTCTGAGGTTTCTGGGATCGGGGAAATGCCCGACGTGTAGCCGAAAATTGACTTTCACGCCGGACTTAAGTACCCGGAGACTTTTTAGGTGCGCTTGATTTTGTCTTTTTGGCTGATAAAGATCAGGGCGATCGTTCCGGGAATCACGATTAGCCCAACGCCCACCAGCAGGCTGTACAGAAAATTGGCGAGTGAAGGAGTCATAAATTCAAAGCCTTTGTTACAACAATTTGATTTTTCTTAATTTTATACTTTCGATCGCACCTGTGAAACGGTTAAAATTATGAATAGCCGACTTAACAAAACTTAAGATTTCGAGATAAGACTCATGACTGGTATTACCGTTGCAAGTTGGATTCTGGGCTCTGTCCTAGTGGTGATGACTTTGCTGTTTATTTTTCGGATCGTCCTGACTTGGTATCCCGGCGTGAACCTCAGCAAACTGCCGTTGAGTCTGATTGCTTGGCCGACGGAACCCTTTTTAGTCCTAACCAGAAAAATTGTAGCGCCGATCGGCGGTGTGGACATTACACCGATTATTTGGGTCGGTATCTGTAGTTTGCTGCGAGAAATGATTCTCGGCCAGCAAGGCATCTTGACGATGTTGATGTAAGTCAGCGGGCATTGGGCATGGGGCATGGGGCATTGGGCATTGGGCATGGATCAACAGTTAACAGTTAACAGTTAACAGTCAACAGTCAACAGTTAACAGTCAACAGTCAACAGTTAACAGTCAACTGCCTACTGACTATTGTTCATGAACTGTTCGACGAAATTCGTGTAAACTTCGCCGCTGAGAAATTCGGGGCTATCGAGGATTTTTTGGTGGAAACTGAGGGTGGTGGGAACGCCGGTAATCGCGCATTCCCGCAATGCCCGTTTCATCCTGCGAATGGCTGAAGGTCGATCGCGCCCCCAGACTATCAATTTACCAATTAAAGAATCGTAGTAAGCCGGTATTTCATAATCGGTGTAAACGTGAGAGTCCATCCGCACCCCAGGGCCACCAGGAGGCAAAAAGCCGGTGATTATGCCGGGATGGGGTCGAAAGTTGCGATCGGGGTCTTCAGCATTGATCCGGCACTCGATCGCGTGGCCGCTGAGAATTACCTGGTTCTGCTTAATTTGCAGTTTTTCACCTTGGGCGATCCGAATTTGTTCGGCGATCAAGTCGAGGCCTGTAATCATTTCCGTGACGGTATGTTCTACCTGAATCCGGGTGTTCATTTCCATGAAGTAGAACTTGCCCGATTTGTCAAGCAAAAATTCCACAGTTCCTGCACCGGTGTAGTTGATGGATTTAGCCGCAGCAATGGCCGCGTGACCCATTTGATCTCGGAGTTTCTGCGTCAGGGCTGGACTGGGGGCTTCTTCCAGGAGTTTTTGGTGCCGGCGCTGAATCGAACAATCTCTTTCGCCGAGGTGGATGACGTTACCGTAGTTGTCGGCGAGGATTTGGATTTCGATGTGTCGGGGCCTTTCGATGAATTTTTCGAGGTAGACTCCGGGGTTGCCGAAGGCTGCATCGGCTTCGCCTTGGGCCGCATGGAAGAGTTTGGGGAGTTCCGAGGCGTCTCTGACTAGCCTCATGCCGCGGCCTCCACCGCCGGCGGTGGCTTTGACCATCACAGGATAGCCGATTTCGCGGGCGATCGCTAGAGCTTCGCGATCGTCCGCCAGCAATCCGACGCTACCGGGAACTGTCGGGACTTTCACCCGCTGCATGGTTTCTTTGGCAGTGGATTTGTCGCCCATCGCCCGCATCGCAGCCGGAGTTGGGCCGATGAAAGTAATTTGATGATCCGCGCAGATTTCGGCAAATCGGGCGTTTTCGGCGAGGAAGCCATAGCCAGGGTGAATGGCGGCGGCGTTGCGCGTCAGGGCGGCGGAGATGATGTTGGGGATGTTTAAATAGCTTTTGCTGCTGGTGGGGGGGCCGATGCAAACGGCTTCGTCAGCCAACTGGACGTGCAGGGCGTGTTTGTCTACAGTGGAGTGAACGGCGACCGTGGCAATCCCCATTTCCTCGCAGGTGCGCAGTATGCGGAGGGCGATTTCCCCCCGATTAGCGATTAAAATTTTCGAGAACCCCATCTTCGCTGCTTAATTCATTCAATATTCTGTACAATAATCCCTTTCGGTATGTTCTGGATAATGGTTTCCCAGAAATTCTCAATAAAAATTTATTTTACATTTTGGCAAGAGTTGTGCTATGGTTTTAAATCGGTGGTCTAAAAGGGCAAGTCACAAGTTAAATGTCAGGAACCTCAACCTGTAAATCTTTAACTGGTAACGCAAAAAATCCCCTAGATTGTCGGAAAGAGCGGATGTGGCGGAATTGGTATACGCGCACGCTTGAGGTGCGTGTGGCATTATGTCCTTGCGAGTTCGAGTCTCGCCATCCGCATTGAATATAAAAAAGCTGCTGACAGTTTCGACTGTTGGCAGTTTTTTTATTGGGCGGATGGAGGTTGGGGAGAAACCGGGTTTTTGCGATCGACCTTTTGAACTTTTTAGGACTGAAGTCCTCACTACGAACCTAGTTTTGCGCTAATTTCGGTGGCTTCCCCATCAAACCTGTCATCAAGCGCAAGGATACAAATCGGACTGGGGGAATTGTTCGCAAACACCACAATCCGAAGCGGCGAAATGCCACAATTGGCAGCCAAGTATTTGAAAATAATCTGTCTAGAAAGTCGGTAAATCCTAACACAATTAAATTTTCTTTTTTGCGCCAGTTGTGATACCGTTTTAATACTCGCAAATCGCCGATGTCTTCGCCTTTTTGGTGGGCTTGTTGCAAGATTTGGCCGATCGCACTTGCGTCTCTAATACCCATATTTAATCCCTGTCCGCCGACAGGATGGCAGCAGTGGGCAGCGTCGCCAATTAATGCTAATCTGGGCAACACGTAGCGATCGCTCTGCATTAACTGTACTGGAAACAAAAAGCGATCGCTCTCCAACTCCAAACGGCCCAAAATCCCGCCTGTGCGCTGTTCCAACAAAGTCAAAAACTCTGTTTCATCCATTGACTGCAAAGCTTTCGCTTCCGCGTGGGGTGCTGTCCAAACTACTTGACAACGGTTCCCTGGTAATGGTAAGACTCCCATCGGGCCGCTCGGCCAAAAGCGCTCAAAGGCAATATCATTGTGCGGTTTTTCCGCTTTAATGGTGATAGCAACGCAGGATTGCCAGTATTTCCAGCCGCGAGTGCTGATGTTGGCTGCTGTCCGTATGCGCGATCGCGAACCGTCAGCAGCAACTAATAATTTACTGCGAATTATCCGAGTTTCACCGTTTTGTTTAACTTCTATTTCAGCGCAATCGGTTAAATATTTTACTTCTATTACTTCCGCCGGACAAACCCAACTGAAATTCGGGTTTTTTGCTAAACATTCGTGCAAAGCTGACAGCATGACTCGGTGTTCGCCAACATAACCTAAAGCCTCTTTTGGTACGGGTAATTTGCCAGTATTTCCTAAGTCGGGGCGGTGGAATTCGACGACGCCGGGATAGTCGCCGTCGCAGAGGCTAATTTGCTCGAAGGTGGTGATTTGCGGCAAGATTTGTTCCCACACGCCGATGCTTTCTAAAATCATTCCCGACAGCAAGGTGACTGCGTAAGCTTGTTTTTTGGCGGCGGCGGCGGCGGGGAGTTGGGTTTCGATGATGGTGATTTTTAAGCCGGAATCTTTGAGGGCGCACGCTAAGGTGGCGCCGACTATGCCGCCTCCGACGATGGCGATGTCATAGTCGAGTGCGGGGGTTTGGGCGGGGGCTGTGGTTCGAGAAAGTTGGTTTACAGGCATTTTTTAAGGGATGTTGTTTAAGTCGATCGCACTTTTACTTTCTTATTGTAAAGAATTATTGCGATTTTGGGCAGTTAGTAGTTAGTAAGGTGCGCAATGCGCACTACCCACAGTTTGTAGGGTGCGCATTGCGCACTGATGCGCATTGCGCACCCTACTAATGACTACCAACTGCTGCTAATTGATTGTTTTCTGTGACTAGAGCCGATACTTGCTGACAAATCGGAATCTCAATTAAAAACTCTGCACCATCGCCGGGAACGGAGAAACATTGCAACTTTCCTCGGTGTTTTTCGACGACAATTTGATAGCTAATTGATAGTCCCAATCCTGTGCCTTTGCCGACAGGTTTCGTCGTAAAAAATGGATCGAATAAATTGCGAATTACTTCTTGAGTTATTCCCAGACCGTTATCTGAAATCCGAATTGATACGGTATTTGAATTCGTACTGGTGCTAATCCGAATTGTATTAGGACAAGAATAGATGTCCTTTGCAGAACGCTTGCTGTTGTACTCTTCTAGGGCGTCGATCGCATTTGCGATCAGATTCATAAATACCTGATTTAGCTGACCTGCATAGCACTCGATCTTTGGAAAGTCGCCGTATTCTTTGATAATTTTAATCGCTGGACGAGATGCCGTAGCTTTTAGCCGATGCTGTAAAATTAGCAACGTGCTCTCGATTCCTTCGTGAATATCCACTCGCTTCATCTGCGCTTCGTCGAGTCGGGAAAAGTTGCGCAATGATACAACTAAGTCGCGGATGCGATCGGCTCCTACTTTCATTGATTCCAAAATCTTCGTAAAGTCTTCCATTAAGTAATCAACTTCAATATCTTCGGCTGCTTCTACAATTTCTGGGACGGGATTTGGGTATTTTTCCTGGTAAAGGTGGAGCAAACTGAGCAAGTCTGTGGCGTATGCGCTGGCGTGGGTGATGTTGCCGTAGATGAAGTTAATCGGATTGTTAATTTCGTGGGCGACGCCGGCGACTAGCTGCCCGAGAGAAGAGATTTTTTCGGTTTGGATTAGTTGAGTTTGAGTTTGGTGCAACTCGTGGACAGCTTTTTCGAGCTCGGCTGCTTGCGATCGATACTGTCCCTCTGACTGCTTGAGTGCTTCCAAAACTTCCACTCGATCGCTAATATCGGTGTGAGTTCCCACCCACTCGCGAACGCTGCCGTCTTCTGCTAAAACGGGGACGGCGCGCACCCAAAAGTGTCTGTAGCGGCCGTCTGCTGCCCGCAAACGGTGCTCGACTTCGTAGAGACTTTTTGTTTCTACGGCGCGCGTCCAAGCTTGTATTGTGCGATCGCGGTCTTCTGGGTGCACTGCTTCTATCCAGTTGTCCGTCATCTCTTCCAACCTCATGCCCGTGTAAGCCGTCCAATCCGGCTGAGGTTTGTCGAAGAGTCCGCTAGCGTTTGTCGTCCAAACCATCTGTGCGGTGGCGATTGCTAGTGATCGGTATCTTTCCTCGCTCAGACGCACCAATTCTTCGGCTTCTCGGCTGGCTGTCACGTCGCGCAAAATAGCTGTGAATATGATTTCGCCTGCAACTTCGAGTTTGGAAATAGAAGCTTCGGCGGGAAATTCCGTACCGTCTCGGCGGCGCCCTAAAATTTCTTTGCGATTGCCCATTTTTCGGGCTTGTTTAAGGCCGCCCCCGAAATTACTGACGAGGTGGCTGTGAGTCGCGACAAAAGCTTCGGGCAACAGCAGGTTCAGGGATTGCCCGATCGCCTCCGCTGCTGTCCACCCAAAAATCTGTTCTGCACCTTGGTTAAACAGGATAATTTTTTGGTCAGCACCGACGGAAATAATCGCGTCGTCGGCAATTTCTACAATGCCGGCGAAACGAGCTTGAGAGAGTTGCAGCGCTTGTTCAGCTTGTTTGCGATGGCTGATGTCGCGGGCGATCGTGGAAATGTATGCGAGTTTGTCGCCGGATGCGGAGTGGGAGATGATGACTTGGTTGACGGGAATTTCCAGGCCCGATGCTGACACAAAGGTTGTTTCTCCGTTCCAAACGCCCCCGGAAGCTACGGTGGCGATCGCCTCTTTCAAGGTGCTGCGGGCTGACGCTGCTGTGAATTCTGCAATTTGTCGGTGGGATATATCTGCGTCTTCGTCGATACCCACCATTTTTCTGCCTGCTTTGTTAATGTAAACGGCGCGTCCTTCGAGGTCGCAGATACCTACAAAATCCGGCGTTGCTTCCAGAATTGCTACCAGATTGTTTTTGGCGACTTCGGCTTCTTTGCTCTCAGTAATATCCCGCACAATGCTAACTATACCGCTGATATTTCCTTGCCAGTCCCGGTAAGCGTTTTTTGTAGAAAGAAATGTCCGCAAATTGCCTTTAACTGGCAGTTCTTCTTCTATAACTTGCGTTTTTCCTGCTGCCACGATCTGGCGGTCTATTTTTTTAATATTACCTGCAATTTCCGGCGGAAATAACTCGCTGTCATCTCTGCCGATAATATCATCTTCCGACTTGCCAATTATACTCGCTCCCGCAGCGTTTAGCATCGTGTAACGGCCATGAATATCTTTGACAAATAGGGCTGTTGGCGTACTGTTGATGACTGTCAGCAACAGGTTGTAGTTTTTTTGAAGCGCCTGCTTTGTTGTTTGAGAATCGAGAATTTGTTGCTGCAATTGCTCGTTGGTAATTTGCAGTTGGAGAGTCCGTTTTTCAACTTGGGTTTCTAGGTTGAATTTAGCTTTTCTCAATCCCAGTTCTGCTCGATGGCGCTTCCGGTCTGCGGTGCAAAGAGTCTTCGCATTCTGCCAAATTAAAACTGTAAAAATAATTACGTTTAAGACACTTAACAGCGATAGTCCTAGCTCTGGTTCGTAGGCTTGAAATCGATTTCCTGAAATGATGAAATAACCCGCTAAAGGCGGGATAACGATCGCTTGGGGCAACAAGCGCCTCGCCATAACGCCGCCCGCGCGATCGCTGGAAATTACTGCTATAAATCCTCGCTCTGGATTGGTAAATAAAATGCCG
>PVWI01000298.1 GCA_003003725.1 filamentous cyanobacterium Phorm 6
GAGGATCGGATTGCGCTTCACAAAATCTAGATTCAGCAGGGGAACATCGCTGACATTGACTGTCACCCGCGCGGGCGTTGAACTCCGAAAAGCGTCGCTGGCAAGGAAATCAAAGCTGGCAATTCCAGAGAAACCGGTTGCTGGTTTAAAGGATGCTTTGTTAGTTAAGGGATTGAAAATTACAGTGCCGTTTACTGGATTGAGGACGCTAATTGTCAGAGGGTCGCCTTCTGCATCTGTGGCAAGATTTTCTAATGAAATAGTTGTCTCTAATTCTGTATAAGTCCGAGCGCTTGTCGGCGAAACAACGGGCGGATTGTTGTCAGAATTCGGGGGATTGGCTTCGGCGAGCAATTGTTGTCCTAACGGAGTATTGCGCCATTCTCTGTCAGGATTGATGACTGTATCTAGCAGCGGTGCGTTTCCTGTTGCGCCGCTAATTTTAAAGATTAGGTCATTGTAATCTCTGTCCGAGTTAGGAGGCGACATATCTTCCAGGGCAAAGGTGTTGCCGCTGCCGGTAATGTCGGCTATTTGTAGCAGATGAGCGGTATCGTTGGGATTGGCTGTGGAGATACTAAATAAGGGACGGTTTTCGGGGAACAAATCCCACAGCCAGGAGTATTGGAGGGATGATTGTACTGTACCGCTGGGTACGAACATGACAGCAAAGGTATCTCCAGGGGTCATGTTGAAAGTTTTGATACCCTGATATTCTCCTGAACCGAAGTCGTATTCTCCCGGCATCGCACCGGTGAATTTTGCGGATTCTGTAGCGTCGCTGATTACGACGTTTCCTAATGTGGAATTAGTTAGGACTCTCCTAGCAGCTTCGGCGATGAATTCTGGAGTACCAGGTGTAAATGCTTCCATTCCCGCAAGGCTAAAAATGCCGACTTCGCCAGTAAAGTACCCGCCGTCAAACTGATAGTCAAATTTGACTTGTCCTTGGTCATCTACAAGGAAAGCGCCGGGATTGGGTGAATTGGATGCTGCTGTTATTGATAGATTTGTTGGGGGATTGGTATTTCTTTGGATGTCGCCAGTATGCTGTTCAGTTTGTACGCTAGATTTTGAGTAGGAAATTAGCGGTTCTGGTTCGAGAGGATTAACAGCAACTGCTGGGGGGTTTCAGTTTCTAATTCGGCTGCTGTGAAGGCAACAGTAATGTCCAGTTCGATTGTACCAGCAGTAAATTCTGCTGTCGCTAGCGAATCGGTTTTTGTCGGTAATTGTTCGCTTTCAAGTTCTGTTGTTATTTCAGGGAAAGCGATCTCATTTTCCAGAGTACCCGATTCGTTTTTTGTCGGCAATTGTTCGGCGGCGATAGAAAGGTTGGAGTTGGTTTCTTTGGGTGATTGTTCGCCAACATTAGAGACGAGCGAGTCTGTTTTTGCAGGAGAATGTGACGCAATGAGAGCGGTAATTGACTCTGTTTCTGCGGGCGATTGAGAAATGCTTGTAGTTGCAGTTGTGTCGGTTTTAATTAATTCAGCATCTGCTGATTTGTTGACAATAGATTCTGTTTTAACTGGCTGTTTGATTTCCGAAGACGATTCAGGATTGTTCAGAGACTTTTCTGGGGTTTTAACTGCTGCTGTTGCTATCGTCACAGCTACATTTTCACTGCCTGCTGTTTTTGGTATTGCAGCAGGTTCGGTTTTTAATGCGTCAACTTTTTGTGAATCATTCTGTTTGTCAGTTAAAGATTGAGTAGCAGTTTGTACTGGGTTTTGTAAATCGGTTGATTTGACTTCTGCGCTGATATTAGTGTCAGGTGAAACTGGGTTAGATGTGGCTGGAATTAATGGGGCTGTTGGGGGATGTGTTGTCGGCAGTTGAGAATTTGAACTGGGTTTTTCGGTCGGTATTGCATCGACTGTTGGGGATTTTTTGTCTGAGTCTATTTTGGTGGTAGCTTCGGCAACAGGAATCTGTTTGTCTGAGTTTTTTGTTTCTGAAGTCGGGGCAATTGGAGCTTTTTTATCGGAGTTTATTTTGTCGGAAACTTCGGCAGTACGAGATTGTTCGTCTGAGTTGGCTTTCTCTACAATTGTGGAGTTTTGAGATTGCTTAGCTGAGTCTATCTTGTCGGAAGCTGTGGCAACTGGGGACTGTTTGTCTGTAGGGGTTTTATCAGTTGAGGGAATATTTGGGCTAGCTGCAACTGAATTGGTTACTGCAATTTTATCGGATTTTTCTGATGAAATTGTACTATTATCTGGGATTGCGGTTGATGCAGTTGCAGGTGATGTTTTATTGGGTTCTGACTCACTTTTGAGTGTAGCCTCTGACGATAAGGGTGTTTTGTGTTCTTCGGGTTTTGAACTCGTTTCAGCGGTTGCGGGTAATGGTGTTTTGGGAGAAGGTTTTTCGCTCGTTGTGGATGTAGTTACAACGGGTGAGGCAATTGGATTCGGGTTGGTTAGGGGGTCTCCTGGGTCTGAGTCCAGTTTGCCAATTAGGGGGTCAATTTCATGATTTGTTGCATCTCTGGGGTTGCTGTTAGTTTTGGTCGCACTGGTGTTGGCAGAAGGTATGCTGTTAATATCGGAGGCTTTGTTAATAATAAAAGCATCAGCCTTTGCTCGAATTAATTCGTCTTTCGACTGGCTTGCGGGTTCTATTAAGTTAAGTTGTTCGGAGTTTGATGATTCGCCGGAAGTTTGATATAAGAAAGGTTTGTTAGTTTAAATTCCCGGCAGGTACGGGGGATTTGTTGGGGCAAGTCCGGGATTTAAGGATTCCAGTTCTTCTATTAAAGGTTCTCTAATCGAGTCTGTTAAAGGCACTCTGAGCACTCCTTGAAAAATGGGTAATTGTTTTAAATCATTATTGAGCGGCTACTCATTGTTATCATCCGCTAGACTCGATTCTAAGTAAATTCGGGAAAATACTGAATTTCAGAGTTTTTGCTGCTGCTGCGAGTCAGTTGAATTTCCGCATATTTACTGATAATTGTTAAGCTTATGCCAAGTTTTTATGAAGGTAACTTAGAATCAGGCAGGAAAATACTTAAATCACCGATCGCACACACGGTCTCTCTCTGTTACGATCGGCTTGAATTATGATCAATAGTCCTGGACGCACTCCTACCAAAGAAACCGGGTTTTTTACCTAATCTGCTGCTCACAGTGAAGTATTCTCGTAAAAAAAACCGGTTTCTGGGCTTCCATGCGTAAGTCCCGCGATCGCCCTTAAATGAAAAAAAAGGACATTGACAGATGGTTGGGCCTCGATCGCGCCCTCTACAATTAATTATCGGCCCCTTCCCCGATCGCAAACTTTCTTCCCCGAACCCTTCCCGTTGCTCTCCGCTTCCTGTAAAGTAAATAATTGTAAAGAAATATGAGTTTTCTCTTATCCTCTGGTTAAGACCGCCAGCTAGCATCCACAATTAAGACCCAGATTAGAATTTCCTATGTCACAGTTTTTTCCGCGAAGATTTCTAGCATCTGCTGCCGCATTTTTTCTGGCTTTGTCGGTGTGGACGATCGCACCTGCGGCCCACGCTTTCAACAATCCCGATTTGTTGCCAGAAATTCAGACACCAATCATTGACCTAGCTAAAGCCCTGACGGATATTGAAGAAGAGGATTTGGCAAAAAGTTTAAATGCCTTTGAAGCCGAAACCGGTTGGAAGCTGCGAGTGCTGACTCAGTACGATCGCACGCCCGGTTTGGCTGTCAAAAGTTATTGGGGGCTAGATAAAAAGAGCGTGTTGCTAGTTGCTGACCCCCGTGGGGGTAATTTGCTGAATTTTAATGTGGGCGATGCACTGTATCCACTACTGCCGCGCACTTTTTGGGTGGAACTGCAAACCCGCTACGGTAATCAGTTTTTTGTGCGGGAGAATGGGGAAGATCGATCGATCATTGAATCTTTGGAGTCGATCGAAGGCTGTTTGCGTCAGGGCGGGTGTCGCGTGGTTCCCGGTTTGCCGAAAGAACAGTGGGTTCTGACGTTAATTAGTTCGATCGTTGGCGGTGTGATCTGTGGGTTTGCCGCTCAGCCTCGGAAACCGGGACAGGGTGTGGCTTGGCAGTGGGCGCTGATTTTTTCGCCGCTGTGGGGCATTTTGTTTTTGGCTTTCGGAGTCGGGCCTGTGGTGAGTCGGACTTCGGATTGGTTGCCTTTGGCTCGGAATGTGGCCGGTTTTGCGATCGGGGCTTTGGTGGCATTCCTGACTCCGGTATTGGGCAAGTCTCCTTCAGAGGAAAGTTAGTTTTTTTAAGAGTCAGTTGACAGTTGACAGTTGACAGTTGACAGGAAAGCAGGAAAGCAGGAAAGCAGGAAAGCAGGAAAGCAGGGCGGGCTGTTTAGGTTTAGTTCGCGATCGGGTGGCGACTCTTAGAAAGCTGATTTTTCACGAGAATCTGCGGGCTGGAATCAAGTATTGCTCTGAAAAAACCCGGTTTCTAGACACCCTGGGTAATTTCTGAAACCCTTGATTAGACTGCTTCTTCCGTCTTCCGTCTTCCCTTCTTCCTTCTTCCTTCTTCCTTCTTCCTTCTGTATATGACTAAAAGCTGGTAAGCTGATACCTGACAACTCAGAGGCGATAGCTATCCAACAAATGGAATGGCACGTAAGCGATGCCCAGAGTCTGGGATTAATCGATAACGAAATTGGCGACCACGGCTTTTCGGCGGCGGAGTATGAAATAGTCCGCCGCGTGATTTATGCGACTGCTGATTTTGAGTACAAGTCTTTAATTAGTTTTTCCGATCAGGCTTTGCAAGCTGGGGCGGCTGCTTTGGCTGCTAGAACTACGATCGTGGTAGATGTGCCGATGGTGCAGGTGGGCATTACGCCGCTGATCCAAAGTACCTTTGCGAATCCGGTTTATTGTTCGATGGAGGCTTTGACGCGTCCTCAAAAGGAACGAACGCGGGCGGCTTGGGGGATTGAAACTTTGGCAAGACGCTATCCTGAAGGGATTTTTGTGGTTGGCGAGGCTCAAACTTCTTTGTCGGCGCTGGTGGATTTGATTGAATCTGAGGAAATTCGCCCTGCTTTGGTGATTGGGACTCCTTCTGGATTTGTTGGGGGTGATGTAGCTAAGTCGCGGCTGCACGACTCGATGATTCCTCACATTCGGATTGAGGGGCGGAAGGGTTCGGCGGTGGTGGCTGTGGCGATTATGAACGGGTTGGTGGATTTGGCTTGGCAAGCCTACGGCCAAGAGGGGAATAGTTGATGCGGTTTGTTACATGAATTGGGAATGATGTTAACTGTTAACTGTTGACTGTTAACTGTTTGAACAATACCAATGCAACCGGAAATGATATTAGGTGCGTCGCTATGAGAAAAGTCAATTTTTTTGAGAGATTTTCGATCGCGACACACCCTACAACTGTCAACGGAAAGGTAGCCGCTGCTTGATTTTTGGTAGGATTTTCTTGAGTTGTGCGATCGCCCATACGGACATCCACACACCAAATCCCGCACTGAGGCTAATCACCAGCACGAGGATAAAGGACGGGATTTCGATGTTGCTTAATGGCAAGTAAAATTTGCGATCGGGCGGGTCTTTTTTGATCAGATAAGGAGCTACGCTGGCTACTATGCCGACAAATCCTAAAGCTGAGCCTACTATTTGAATGGTTGCTTGTAATTCTGCATCGCGATAGGCTTCTTCGATCGCCACTACGCCCCTAATTGCTTCCATCGCCTTGTCTAAGGAAACCGTGCCGTGTTTGAAGTAACCTAGGTCAGCTTTGATTTGTTCTTGGAACTGCGGGCAAGTTTCTTTGCTGAATAATTCTAGGAAGCTCAAGTCAGAGTATTTTTAGCCATCCCTATCATTATAAATTTTTCTGGATTTGATGTCAAGACTTATTTGATTTAATTTATCTTGGTAATTTTTGGCATTAATGGCGATCGTATTTTGCCTAATTTCCAATTCCATCAGCAACCGGGCATACTTGACAGCCCGCGGCGGCATTTCGATTGTCTTGCGTTTGAGATATTGCAATTCCTCTTGCTTTAAACCACCACCTTTCAATTGCCGCTGGTGGGCTTCGTCATGCTGCAAATACTGAAAAATGTTATCGATATCTCGTTCGATTTGTTCGTATTCCTTGCGGATTGCGGAGTAGTAGGCGCGGCTTTCATGATCGGCGCGAATAGTTTTATTGCGGTACAAGCATAAATCCAAAAAATCGCTGTACCGCAGATCCCAGATGTCACTGGTTGTCTGGCTGTTGAAAAACCAAATCAGAATCTGTCCGAATTTATCTGGGTAATTGGGATGGCCATATTCGAGAATCGGGCTGCCGAATAATTCGCCTTGATGGTAAAATTCCGGTAAGTCTTCACCAGTAATAAAAGATTGCAGACATTGTTGGCCTAATTTTTTAATATACTGGGAATCGGGCTGGGCGGCTTCTTTTTGTTCTGGGTAAGCCAAGCGGTAAGCAGTAGAGTTTGACCGAAATAACTGTTAACTGAATTTGGCAGCAAGCAGTTGTCGGGATTGAATTCATGGAAGATGCTAATATCGACTTTTTGATAGTATCGGCAATGGCAGATTCATTGTCGGCTAATTTTTTTATTTCTGTGGCTAAATTAGGTAAATCTTGCCATGCTTCCGCCTGGAATATTCCCGGACACTTATTCACCAAATAGAGAAAAGCAACGATATTTTTGTGAAGTTTCATAGGATAATTTTTGGTTTATAAAATGTTAGGGCTGGTAATCGGGGTTTGTTGGTTGGGTTGGGGCGGGTTTATGTGAATTGTTGGTGGGAATCAAAGATGGTTTGCGAACCCGCCCCTACGAGATTTGGTATGATAATTATACATCAAGAATACCGATTCGTAGGGTGCGTCGCCATGAAAAATCCCTAACTCATATCGATAATTTAACAGCGACGCACCTGATTTGCAATAAGACAATTATACATCAAGAATAATGATTCGGAAGGTGCGTCGCTACTCGAAAAGTCGATTTTTTTTAGGGATTTTTTGTGGCGACACACCCTACGATTTCTAATATCCAGTACAACAGAATGCTGCCCAATATTCTGGATCGTTGAAAGGTAATTTATCATTATCCTCAAATTCTAACCAATCTGTGACCTCTGCCATCGAATTTTCATCTAATTTTAATAATTCAATCCAAACCATAAAATCCTCGCGGGTGACAGCGCGCATCCAGTTTTGGGTGGCATTTAATGCGACGGCTACTGATTTTTGTGGTTGCAATTCTTGGTAAAACTTGATCATGAAAATGGCGGTGGCAAAATCATCGACTTTCCATAATGTGCTGACTACATTCATACTCCCAGCATACAGGAAGCCGCTGGGTAAACCGATGTACTCATCTGTCATTGCTGTTGAGTCGGTTAAGCCTGTTTCGCAGGCGGAAAGTGTGACGAGATTGCACTGCGGTAACTCTAATTTGGCAAAGATTTCTTCTAAGGTGAGGCATTTTTCGGGGATGACTGTTTTGCCGCTTCGCATTGTGACATAGCGCTTTGTTTTGACTCCATTCTCTTCAAGCCCCCCTTACCAAGG
>PVWI01000056.1 GCA_003003725.1 filamentous cyanobacterium Phorm 6
AGATGTGTATAAGAGACAGGCCTTCAACAGCACTCTCGCCGTTTCCTGATCCGCTTCTTTCCACTTTTTGGCCACCAGTAAATTCCGCAACTTAGTATAGTCTACTCCGAACTCTGACTTGAGGGGAACATCCGGCTCAATAGGAATAGGATTGGGAGGTGCAGGTTGAGGGGATTTGTCGGTTTTAGGGCGATTTTCATAACTCTGTTGAGATGGTATCACTTCTGGCTGTATCTGTGCAATGGCAATTCTTTTTAGTGATCTAATCGCATCCTTATCACCAGGAGATGCCACTAACACCCGCGTCAACAACTGTTCTGCCAAATCTAAATTCTTGTTGAGTTCAGCCTGGGAAGCATCATACTTCAGAGTCAAGACATCAGCTAACGTGGCGTATTTTGGCAAAAGAATTAGGTGAGATTTTTCAATCGGTTCAGCAATAGTGAGAGGTGTTTGCCTGGGTTTCCCACATTGGCGATTGAGTTCGGGTACTCGATGGATTAAATATTGATTCAATCGTTCAACAGTCGCACATTTGCCTTGAGTCCCCAATCCTTCTAATAACGCACAAGTAAAAGCACCTTGTTGTAAATCCTCAATTTCGTAAGATATCTGATTCGGACTACAGGAAGCAATGCTGATGACTCCCATTTGCCGCGCTTGTTCAGCCGTTTGACGGCCAATACCCTCAACTGACTTTCCCTCATCGCGGCAAGCATCCAAAATCAAAATAATATTATCAGCCCCGCAGCGTCGCAAGCGTTGGATAATATAATTAACTGAAATATTACTATTTGCAATATCTTCGGGAAAACCGTCAGTCGGCATCAAATAATCGCACCCATTTTGACGAACTCCGTGACCGCTGAAGAAAAACCAAAAGTTATCTCCCGCACTCATAAAAGGCAGTTCAAACATAATGTGTAACAACCGCATCACGTTCGATCTAGTAGGCAGCAACTGTTTTTCCGATGAGTCTTCCGAGAAATGGTAAACTTTCTCAAAACCCGCCTCATTGTAGAGAAAATCTCGCATTAATTTTGCATCCCGCTTAGCATATTTCAGCGGACGTTGCAGGTGTTCGTATTCATTAATACCTATGACAACAGCCCAATTTTTCGCCATTTCACTTTGATTGTTCCCGTTTAAACTTGAGCTTTATTGCTCCTTTTCCTCCTGCTGTGGCCCCATTGCCAATGATGCTAATTTGTCCCTGACCGTTAATTTCCACCGATAGCTCAATTTCATCTAACTGCATCTTAGATTTTTTATCGTATTTTTCCTCACTACGGATCAGCAGTCGATCGACAACTGCCAGCAAATGAGCCATTTCTTGCTCTAAGGTATCTACACTTACATTATGAATTCTAAATTCACCCGCGGCATCGGGAACTTTTGGCGGTTTAGAAGACTTTGGCGGTGGTTCCATATCCAAGAAAGGTGCTCCTCCCATTCCCAGGCTTTTACCACCATCAGCAGTAACAACTTGAGGCGAGTCGCCCGGAGAATCGCTAGTCACAATCCGAATCGTTTCATGTGGCATAACTGCCGATCGCTCCAAACTATTTATATAATTTTGCCAGATCCTAACCCCGATTGTAACGATAAATTATACCCAAAATCTTCATCAACGTATCTTCGCCCTCCCGGTGATGGCTGCGTAACACGACGCAGCCAGCCTACATCATGTGAGTGAGAGGTACGGGAGCATTTTTATCCCAAATCCTAAATCCCAAAACCTCTTTGCCAAAACAGACCATTTCTGTGGCAACCTAAAAAACAGCAGACACAATTTTATAAACTCTAATTACAGAACACTAACAACCAGTTATGCAAACTCTACCGAACCCCACTCAAACCCCCACAACCGAACCAATCTTCGACACCGCCATCAAACGCCGCAAAACCCGGCCAGTCAAAGTCGGGAGTATCACCGTCGGCGGCGGCTACCCCGTCGTCGTACAGTCGATGATCAACGAAGACACCCTCGACATCGACGGATCAGTGGCCGGAATTCGGCGCTTGCACGAGATTGGCTGCGAAATCGTCCGCGTCACAGTGCCCAGCATGGCCCACGCCAAAGCATTAGCCGAAATCAAGCAAAAACTGCACGCCACCTACCAACCAGTGCCCATCGTCGCCGATGTCCACCACAACGGCATGAAAATTGCCCTCGAAGTGGCAAAACACGTAGACAAAGTGAGAATCAATCCGGGTTTGTATGTGTTCGAGAAGCCCAAAGCTGATAGAACCGAATACACACCAGCCGAATTCGCCGAAATTGGCGACAAAATCCGCGAAACCTTGGAACCTTTGGTAGTTTCCCTGCGCGATCAAGACAAAGCTTTGCGAATCGGCGTCAATCACGGTTCCCTCGCCGAACGGATGCTGTTTACCTACGGCGACACGCCCCAAGGAATGGTAGAGTCTGCCCTAGAATTTATCAAAATTTGCGAATCTCTCGACTTCCGCAATATCGTACTTTCCCTGAAAGCCTCCCGCGTGCCGGTGATGGTTGCCGCTTACCGCTTGATGGTAAAACGGATGGACGATTTGGGGATGGATTACCCGCTGCATTTGGGCGTCACGGAAGCTGGCGACGGCGAATACGGCCGCATCAAATCCACCGCAGGCCTCGCACCTTTGTTAATTGAGGGCATCGGCGATACGATCCGCGTCTCACTGACGGAGGCCCCAGAAAAGGAGATTCCGGTCTGCTACAGCATTCTGCAAGCCTTGGGACTGCGGAAAACGATGGTTGAGTATGTCGCTTGTCCTTCCTGCGGTCGCACTTTGTTTAATTTAGAGGATGTGCTGCACAAAGTGAGAGAGGCGACGAAGCATCTCACGGGTTTGGACATAGCAGTAATGGGCTGTATTGTCAATGGCCCGGGAGAAATGGCTGATGCTGACTACGGCTATGTCGGGAAGCAACCGGGTTATATCTCGCTGTACCGGGGCCGGGAAGAAATTAAGAAAGTCCCGGAAGACCGAGGGGTGGCAGAATTGATTGATTTGATTAAGTCGGACGATCGCTGGTTTGAACCTGAGTAAGCCTTACTGGATTTAATTTTGAGGTTTGGGGCGGGTTCAAAGCAAAGGGTGTCAACAATCGCCTGAAACCGTTGAAAAATCTCGCTTTGTATCCGAGGCCTGATCCCCCCTAGCCCCCCTTAAGAAGGGGGGGACAAGAGTATTCAAAGTCCCCCTTTTTAAGGGGGATTTAGGGGGATCTAGACTTTGGTACAAAGCAGATATACAAAGGATTTAGGCATTCGCAAATCAACTTCCTACACCCGCGTCCGCATTCAGGCGCGGCAGCCTCGGCCTCGGGAACAAAACTCGGCAAAGTTGAATAAATATGTATCCAAAATCCGACCAAGCCTTGCCTGTGTTAGATTGGGCGTGATTATTCTGAACTCTTTTCCTCCCGCGCGTCACACAAATGGTTATAACAAAACGAGGCCTTATTCTAAGTGCTACAGCAGTTGCACTCACTGCTGTAACTCTTGTCAACACTGGTTGCAGTTCTAAATCTTTGGCTTCTTTTCGGGGAAGTCCTAAAGAATTGGTTGATGAAGTTTGGCAGATTATTGACAAAAGTTATGTTGATGGCACTTTTAACCAGGTTGACTGGAAAGCGGTGCGAAATGATTATTTGAACCGGACTTATAGCAGCGATGAGGAAGCTTATAAGGCAATTCGGGAAATGCTGAAGAAGCTGGACGATCCTTATACGCGGTTTATGAACCCGGAAGAGTTCAAGAATATGCAGGTGGAAACTTCTGGGGAATTGACAGGAGTTGGGATTCAGTTGACTCAAGATGAGAAAACTAAAAAGTTGGTGGTGATTTCGCCGATCGAGGATACCCCTGCTTTTACTGCTGGTATTCTGGCAAAAGATATCATTACTAAGATTGATGGCAAAACCACAGAAGGTATGGATACGAATCAAGCGGTAACTTTGATTCGCGGCCAGGTAAATACTGAGGTGACTCTGACTATCTTGCGGGATAAAAAGGAAATTGATTTTAAGCTGAAACGCGCTAAAATTGAAATTCATCCCGTGCGGAAGTCGGTGCAAAAAAGCCCGATCGGGGAAGTTGGCTATATTCGCCTAAATCAGTTTAGTGCGAATGCTGCATCGGAAATGAAATCGGCAATTAAGGATTTGGAACAGAAAAAAGTCACTGGCTATATCTTAGACTTGCGTTCAAATCCCGGCGGCTTGCTCTACGGAAGTATTGAAATTGCTCGGATGTGGCTCAAAGAAGGTACGATCGTCTCTACGGTCGATCGAGTCGGTGAGGCCGATCGACAAACGGCAAATAAGCTAGAGCTCACAGACAAACCGTTAGTTGTACTCGTAGACGGCGGTTCAGCCAGTGCTAGCGAGATTCTATCCGGTGCTTTGCAAGACAACAAACGCGCGGTTTTGGTGGGCACAAAGACGTTTGGTAAGGGTTTGGTGCAGTCGGTACGCGGTGTTGGTAATGGTTCTGGTTTGGCGGTGACAATTGCCAAGTATTTTACTCCCAACGGCACCGATATCAACCACGCCGGGATTGAACCGGATTTTAAGGTTGAACTCACGGACGCTCAAAAGAAGGATTTGAGGAGCGATCGTGATAAAATTGCTACGGCGGCAGATCCCCAGTACGCGAAAGCTCTGGAAGTTTTGACAAAGCAAGTTACTACTGGTAAAACAGGGAACGATAAGGCTGAGTCGAAACCGCAGGCTGCGTCACCTAAGCCGAATGCGGCGCAGGCAAAACCGAGTGTGGCACCGGCTAAATCGAAGTAGTTTTGGTCACAAAAACTTCAGTGAAGAAGGACTAAAGTCCTCACTACAAACCTGTGAAGAAGGACTTTAGTCCTCACTACGAACCTGATTTGTAGTGAGGACTAAAGTCCTTCCAAGTTTACTTATTGCGGTTGACATTTCCCAGCGCGAATTAATCCGATGCGACGGGCGATCGCATCTTCTGCGGAATCGTAAGGGCCCCACTGTTCTATAATAGTGGGGCTTTGCTGTTCGATTTGGGCGATGGGTAAAATTTCGCAATTACCCGCCGAACGTTTGACAATATAAAATTTCTGTGATTCTGTCATAGCTAAATTGGTTACATAAAAATTGGATAGTAACTAATATAATATCGTCTCCGGTCAATTGAGCGATCTAAAATTGGTTCGTAGTGCGGACTTTATTCCGCAACTAAAAAGCGGACTAAAGTCCGCACTACGAACTGTCAATTGAGCGATCTAAAATTGGTTCGTAGTGCGGACTTTAGTCCGCAACTAAAAAGCGGACTAAAGTCCGCACTACGAACTGTTTTTGTTATGGTAATCAAACAGAAGACAACCGTACGTCCAATCTTCAACCCGCGCAGGCGGGTTTTGTCTGTCTAGACGCGGCTTCAACCGTACGTCTAATCTTCAGAATTGGGATAAGAATTAAAAAAAACTAACACTTTCGGAAGATGTCACAAAAAATATCTATCCTAAAATATAGACATTTGTGTCAACTTTGCATTAAACACTTTCCGAAACACCAAAATATTCTAATCAATACAAAAAAAAACCATGCAATTTGTCCCCAAAGCAATCCCCGAAATTCAACCCGAAATCATCCCAGTTAAAGAATCACCGCCGCCAGAACTTGTTACTTTCGATGTCAGCGGGATGAAATGTGCCGGCTGTGCAAAAGCAGTTGAACGCCAACTAATGCAGCATTCAGGCGTAATTTCAGCTTGCGTTAACTTAGCTGTAGAAGTCGCAACGGTTGAATGTCAACCGGGGGCTGTCGATGCAGAGGCTTTAGCAAAAAAATTGACTGATAACGGATTTCCCTCCCAGTCTCGGTTAGGTGGAAATCAGCAAGAAGCCGAAGCGGCAACAGTTGAACGGCGGCGGCAAGAAATTCGACAGCAAATCAATCAATTGTCGATCGCCCTAATCCTAATTATTCTATCCGGTTTAGGTCACGTACTCGGCACCAAAGCCCCAATTCTCAGCAATATATGGTTTCACTGGGGACTCGCCACCCTAGCATTACTGCTACCAGGCCGCCCGATTATCGTTGACGGGTGCCGCAGTTTGTGGCGAAACGCACCAAACATGAACACTTTAGTAGCTTTAGGCGCTGTCACAGCTTACACCGCTAGCAACGCCGCGCTACTGTTTCCACGCATGGGATGGGAGTGTTTTTTTGACGAACCCGTGATGCTGCTGGGCTTTATTTTGTTGGGCAAAACTCTCGAACAGCAAGCCAGACGGCGCGCTGCATCAGCTTTGCAAGCTTTAATCGCATTGCAGCCGGCAACCGCCCGCTTAGTTGATTTTAAACTACCGATTTTAAATTGGGACTCGGAAGAATTGCCCCCAAACTCGACATCTCAACTCCACAATCCACAATACATTGAAATTCCAGCCGATCGCGTCCGAGTCGGAGAATGGCTGCAAGTTTTACCGGGCGAAAAAATTCCCGTAGACGGCGAAGTCTGCGAAGGCAAAACCACCGTAGATGAGTCGATGTTGACTGGCGAATCGATGCCAGTTTTCAAGCAACCAGGAGATACTGTCGCGGCGGGAACTATCAACAAATCCGGCGCAATTGTGATGCGCGCAACTCGCACCGGTCAAGAAACAACTGTAGCTCAAATGGTAGCTTTGGTGCAAGCTGCCCAAACTCGCAAAGCGCCGATTCAAAATTTAGCTGATACTGTCGCCGGATATTTTGTGTACGGCGTAATGGCGATATCGGTTTTAACTTTCCTATTTTGGTATTTTGCCGGAACTCATATTTGGCCTTCTGTGCTTTTAGGACAAGGGGCGATGGATATGAATCACGGCGCAATCAATCTGGGAAATCAATTACCCATGATTCATTATCAATCTTCTTTGCTGTTAAGTTTGAAATTGGCGATCGCAGTTTTAGTTATTGCTTGTCCTTGCGCTTTGGGACTGGCTACCCCAACTGCAATTTTAGTCGGTTCTGGCATCGGGGCGGAACGCGGGCTTTTGATTCGCGGCGGTGATGTTTTGGAACGGGTACATCAATTAGATACGGTGGTTTTTGACAAAACTGGGACTCTGACAACCGGTAATCTCACACTCACAGATTATTTGCCGATTTTTGTGAATTCTGATTTGGATTTGAACTCGGATATTAATGTGGGAAACACGCAAAATGCCTGTTCCACAATTGCTACAATTTCCACAATTTCCACAATTGATGATGTTTCTGGAAACAAACAAGATGCCTGTTCCACAATTGACTCAAAACTGCTGCAAATTGTGGCGGCGGTGGAAAGAGGCGCTTGTCATCCCATCGCCGCCGCGATTTTACTGGAATCTCAAAAACAAGCTTTGTCGCTGCTACCTGCTGAGGATTTCTACACGGAACCAGGATTCGGGGTTTCTGCTTTGGTGGATAGCCGACGGGTGTTCGCGGGGAATGCTGAGTGGATGAGCCAGCAGGGCGTTGTTGTGGCGACGCAATTGTCGGAGTCTTTGCACGGCAAAACGGCGGTTTACGTGGCTTCTGGGGGCGTTTTGCTGGGGGTAATCGGGCTAAAAGATACTCTGAGGCCGGATGCTAAGGCGACGGTCGATCGCCTCCGGGAAATGGGATTGCGGGTGATCATGCTGACAGGTGATACGACATCGGCGGCGTTGGTGGTGGCGCAGCAGCTAGGTTTGGCGACGGCTGATGTTTTGGCCGAAGTGCGGCCGGATGGGAAGGCCAGGGCGATCGCCAGTTTGCAAGCCCAAGGCTGTAAAGTGGCTGTGGTGGGGGATGGTATCAATGATGCGCCGGCTTTGGCTCAAGCTGATGTTGGTATCGGTTTGCACTGTGGCACTGATGTCGCAGTTGAGACTGCTCAAATTGTGCTGATGCGAAATGCTTTGATGGATGTTGTTGAGTCGATCGACCTTGGGCGCGCTACTTTTAATAAGATTCGCCAAAATTTGTTCTGGGCTTTTGCTTATAATACTCTGGGAATTCCAGTTGCAGCCGGTATCTTGCTACCTGCAACCGGAATTCTACTCAGTCCTGCGGCAGCCGGTGCATTTATGGCGTTTAGTTCTGTTAGCGTAGTTACAAATTCTTTGCTCTTGCGCCGGAAGTTTCGAGCTTAAATGTATGCCTTCCACCTAAAAGTCATCAGTCATTGGTCATAAAAAGAAATACGGTATGTGGGAAACTCAGTCACAAAGAGTGCTGAGAGGTAAACGACCAGGCGATTTCAATCGCCTTGAATCCCCTTTCGGGGTTAGAGGGGTATGGTTGCCCCTCTGTGGAGATATGGTTGTCTCCGAATCCCTTTCGGGTAATGTTCGCTTCGACCTGGTTATAAAGGCTTTTTAGACCTGCAACACTGTTTCAGTGACTTTAAAACTGTTTAATTGCAGATGACAGAGCGGAAAACTAGCGTCGCATTCGCCGGTGTCGTGACCTAAATAATGTCTCCTCCGTATAGGGGTCTGGTCAGAATAGCTTGTAATTTCTTACAAGCTCAGTGGCTTAAGCCCTGAGTTCCTGACTAGCTAGGAACTAATGATATCCTGTCCGGTCGATTGACCGAGCTCCGATTGGTTCGTAGTGCGGACTTCAGTCCGCTCATTATTGCGGACTGAAGTCCGCACTACGAACGAACCGTTTTTGTTATGGTAATCGACCGAACATAATATCACCTCATGTAATCAGAGATACAAGCCCCTGACTCTGCTGAGTCGAGATCAAATAATTTTAGATTTTAGTTTGATGTCCCAGATTCATCTGTGGAATCAATCTAAAATCTAAAATCTAAAATCTAAAATCGACTGACTGATGCTTAGAGTGCCATACTTTCCAACAGTCGCCAATTATTGTTATTCATAACTGAATGACTTACTAACTCGAACATTTGACGGCAGTGATTGTTGGTTTGCAAGGGCAATTCCTCGTTTTTAATCACGAAGTTCATGCGAACCTCTGAGTCGCTGGCCATGTTTTTCTCAATTAGGACTTCTGCTGTGACAAGTTTGGGAATCGAAACTTGACCGGGAATTTCGCGAGCCATGACGGAATCTCCTGTATTATAGATAATATCAAGATTGCATGACTCTAAAATTTCAATCAGGGATTGACGAAGACGGTCGATCGGAACGGCGACGATAAAAAAACCAGTATAACGAGCCATAGACAACTCCAGCCGTGAGGCATTTAGACTTTATTATCATACCGAACCTCGAAGAGATATACAGCACAATATGGATTTATTTTATTTAGGTGGAAAGTTAGGGCAATGAAAGGCAAATTTATTGTGTTTGAGGGGTGTGAAGGTGCGGGTAAAACTACGCAAATGCAGCGGTTGATACATTGGTTACAATCAAGTTGCTTTTTGAAAGTCAATTTGGTTGCTACTCGTGAACCCGGGGGTACTGAGTTGGGAAAGGGACTGCGACATTTGCTATTAAAACAAGATCCGGAAGAATTTGTATCCGAGATAGCAGAATTATTGATGTATGCTGCCGATCGCGCTCAGCACGTCGAAACTTGTCTCAAACCCGAGTTATCGAAGGGAACGATTGTTTTGTGCGATCGCTTCACTGATTCTACAATTGCTTATCAGGGCTACGGCCGCGGTATTAACTTAAATTTAATTAAGCAGTTGAATGAAATTGCCACTGGCGGCTTGCAAAGCGATCTAACTTTGTGGCTAGATATCAATGTGGAGGCGGGTTTGGCGAGGGTAAAGAGTCGGGGAGGGTGCGATCGAATCGAGCAAGCTGATTTGAAGTTTCACCGCCTTGTACAGCAAGGTTTTGGGGACTTAGCCGGGGAAAATAAATCTCGAATAGTGCGCATAAATGCCGATCGTAATGAAGATGAAGTCGCCCAGGAAATCCAACTTATTGTAACTCGCAAGTTAGAAGCTTGGGGATATTCAAATAATACCAATTCTGAAAAATAGGGTGACATAACATGAATTATTTTACATCATTAATCGGACAAGAACGAGCAGTAGAATTACTAACCCAAGCAGTCGAGCGAAACCGAATAGCTCCGGGTTATTTATTTATCGGCTCTAACGGTATCGGCAAAAGTTTAGCAGCTCAGTGTTTCATCGAGCTTTTATTCTCAGCCAATCTTCCCGAAACCAAACTAATAACCTCGGTGCAGAATCGCGTGCGGCAGCGAAATCATCCAGACTTGCTCTGGGTAGAACCAACTTACATGAACCAAGGCAAACGGCTTTCGACAAAAGAAGCAGAAGAAGCCGGCTTAAAGCGGAAAGCACCGCCACAAATTCGCTTAGAACAAGTTCGAGAAATCAGTCAATTTCTGAGCCGGCCACCGCTAGAAGCTGGGCGTTCAGTCGTAGTTTTGGAACAAGCAGAAACAATGGGTGAAGGAGCAGCCAACGGCTTGTTGAAGACGTTGGAAGAACCGGGAAAAGCCGCCCTAATTTTAATTGCTCCAACTGTGGAAGCTTTACTGCCCACTTTGATTTCCCGTTGTCAAAAAATCCAGTTTTCTCGGCTGAATCCCGAAGCAATGGCACAAGTTTTGCAGCAAGCAGGATTCGCCGAGATTTTATCCCATCCCGAAGTAATGGGGATGGCGCAGGGAAGTCCTGGGGACGCAATTTCGATCTGGCAGCAACTGCAATCAATACCCGATGATTTTCTGCAAAAGGTGAAGCAGTTACCTCAAAATCTGCGATCGGCTTTGGAATTGGCCAAGGAAATTGATAAAACTTTAGATACTGAATCTCAGTTGTGGTTGATCGATTATTTACAGCATTGTTACTGGCAGCAATTTTTAGCAGGGGGAATTAGCCGATCGCCCTTAGAGCCCTTAGAAAAAGCCCGCCAATATTTGCTAAACTACGTACAGCCGCGATTAGTTTGGGAATGCACACTAATGGGAATCTGTCAAGTATAATCAGAGTGCCAAGTTCGATCGCAATACGATGATTGACACAATAGAAAAAGCCACATTTGCCGCCGGTTGTTTTTGGGGAGTCGAACACAAATTTCGCGCCGTTGCGGGTGTCGTATCGACCGCTGCGGGCTACACAGGAGGTCATTGGCCCAATCCCTGCTACCTCGACGTTTGCGCCCGAGTCACTGGTCACGCTGAATCAGTGCTCTTGGAGTACGATCGATCGATCGTCAGTTACGAAACACTGCTAGATATATTCTGGAACTGTCACGATCCAACCCAAATCAATCGCCAAGGCCCCGACAGAGGCGAACAGTACAGATCAGTGATTTTTTATCACAATTGGGAACAAGAAAAAGCCGCCCGGACATCCAAACAAAAATTGCAAATTTCCGGTAAATACGACAAAGATATTGCCACCGAAATCAAACCCGCTGGTGAATTTTATATGGCAGAGGATTATCATCAGCAGTATATTGAGAAAAAGCGGCAGAAAAAAGAAATCATTAAAGATTAGTCATTAGTCAGTAGTCACGCTGCACAGTGAAGCCGAAGTGTTAGTCATCAGCACGCTTGCGAAGAGGAAAGGCGATCGCCAGTTTATTAATGAGAGGGCAAGTTTATATTTATAATTTAAGAATAACCACCTATAAAAACTTCATAAATTAACCAAAAGAGACTCAAACCTATGTCAGAAAATCATGTAGTATTAGATACCGAAGATTACGAGTCCCTCAAAAGCCAGGTAGAAACCCTCAAAGCGCGCGTTGCCGAACTAGAGTCCGCCGCTAAACCAGAACCCGCTAGAGTTGCCAAACAAAAGGCGCTGTTTGCTGTAGTAACCAAAATTCGGGAGTCCCTAGACTTAGATATTATTTTTAAATCAACCGCTACCGAAGTGCGCCAACTGCTAAATGCCGATCGAGTGGGAATGTTTCGATTTTACCCTGATTCAGGATTTGACGACGGCGAATTTGTATCTGAAGACGTGCTGCCTGAGTTTGACTCAGCAAAAGCTGTCAAGGTACACGACCACTGCTTTGGAGAACAACACGCAGTACACTATCAGAAAGGAAGAATTCAGGCAGTTTCTGATATTTACAATGCTGGATTGAGCGATTGTCACATTGCTATTCTTGCCCAATTTCAGGTGAAAGCCAACCTAATTGTACCTTTAATTAAAGGAAGTCAACTTTGGGGATTGCTCTGCATTCACCAATGTCACGCCCCGCGCCAGTGGCAGGAAGATGAAATTGAGTTTGTCACTCAAATTGCAGTGCATTTGGGAGTAGCAATACAGCAAGCAGAACTTTTACAAAGAGCCCAGAAGCGGTCAACGGCACTCCAGACTACTCTGGAGGCTCAATTGCGAAAACGCACTGAAGAATTGGTTAAGGAAGCAGACCGAGAACGAGCAATAACTCGGATGATTGACAAGATCCGCCAGACCTTAGATATGGAAACAATTTTCCAGACAGCAGCGACAGAAGTGCGCAAACTTTTGAATGTCGATCGCGTTGCGATTTATCAATTCCGTGAAGACTATTTCGGCGACTTTATCTTTGAATCTGAATCCGGCGACTGGCCGAAATTGGTAGGCAGCGGTTGGGAAGACCCCTACTTAAACGAACACCAAGGAGGTCGATTCCGGTGCGCGGAAACGTTTATCGCTGACGATATCTACAATGCCGATCAGAGCGATTGTCACATCGAAGCTTTAGAATATTTTGGCGTCAAATCCTGTGCAGTAGTTTCTATTTTTAAAGGAGAAAAACTATGGGGATTGCTCAGTGCATTTCAACACAGAGGTACGCGGCACTGGGAAGAAACGGAAGTCAAGTTACTGAATCAAATTTGCACTCATTTGGGAGTGGCTTTGCAGCAGTCTGAATACCTAGAACAAATACAGTTTCAAGCTAAACAGCAGGCGAAAGCAGCAGAACAGGAGCGCACATTAACCAGTGTAATTGAACGGATTCGCCAGACGCTAAATATTGACAAAATATTTAGCGCTACGACTCAAGAAGTGCGGCAAATCCTCAACTGCGATCGTGTAGGAGTTTACCGTTTTTTTCCAGACTGGAGCGGGGAATTTGTGTCGGAGTCGGTAGAAGAAGGTTGGATACCTTTAGTAACTGACAAAATTAAAACAGTCTGGCAAGATGATTATTTGCAAAAAACTCAGGGCGGCAGGTACCGCCATCAAGAAGTTTTTGTGGTTAATGACATCTACAAAGTTGGTCACTCTCCATGTCACCTGGAAATTCTAGAACAAATTCAAGCCAAAGCATATTGTGTAGCGCCTGTTTTTGTGGGTGAAAATCTTTGGGGTTTGCTAGCAGCTTACCAGAACTCGGGCCCCCGTGAGTGGGAAGCGGGAGAAGTCAGGTTGCTGGCTCAGATTGGTAGTCAATTGGGAGTAGCTATGCACCAAGCAGAATTGCTCGATCGCACTAAACAGCAGTCCTGGGAATTGCGGACGACTTTGGCTGACTTAAATGCGATCGTTGACAATTTAGCTGACGGGTTATTAGTTACTGACATTGAAGGTAAAATTACCAGGTTTAACCCGGCCCTGCGGGCGATGTTTGAATTGAAAGATGTTGACCTCAAGGGCAAAAAAGTCTCCGAAATCTTTCCTAAAAAATTAGCAAAATTGGTCGAGGCGACTGAGCACAGAGAGGGAGAAATTGTGACGCTGGAAGTGGAACTGGGAAATTCCAGGAGCGGTCAAGCTTTAGCGACAACTATTCTAAAAGAGGCGGTGAAAGACGAAGCAGATCGCTCTCTCGGTTCCGTGATTTTGATTAGAGATGTTACTGTGGAACGAGAAGTTGACCGGATGAAAACCGATTTTCTGGCTACAGTTTCTCACGAACTGCGTACGCCTTTAACTTCGGTTTTGGGTTTTGCTTCGCTGATCAAAGAAAAACTAGAAGAAGTAATTGTTCCAGGAGTGCCGACGGCAGACAAAAAAATCAAAAAAGCCTTGAATAGAGTGGGAGAGAATATCAACATTATTGTGTCAGAAGCTGAGCGGTTGACATCTTTAATTAATGATGTTTTGGATATTGCTAAGATGGAATCGGGGCGAGTTGAATGGCAGTTACAGCCGACAAATCCAGTGCAAATCTTAAAACAGGCGATCGCTGCTACCTCATCTTTATTACAAAATAATAATTTGAATTTGATTAAAGATTTTAGCCCCCGACTGCCGCAGGTATTAGTAGACCGCGATCGCATGGTTCAAGTCGCGATCAATTTAATCTCGAATGCAGTCAAGTTCACAAAATCTGGTTCTGTTACCTGTCGGGCAAGAGTAGAGAATGACGAACTCGTTATTAGCATTATCGATACTGGCATCGGTATTGCACGAGAAGACCAAAGCAAAGTTTTTGAAAGATTTAAACAAGTGGGAGATATCCTGACAGAAAAGCCGAAAGGAACTGGCTTGGGGCTGCCAATTTCTAAACAAATCATTGAACACCACGGCGGTAGAATTTGGCTGGAAAGTGAGTTGGGCAGGGGCAGCACTTTTTCCTTTAGTATACCGCTAGTAAAAAATATTGAACGGGTGGAAAAATGCACAAATATCAATGATTTAATCGGTCAAGTGAAACAGCAAGTGCTCAGCAGAACTCCGCTCGCTATTAAAAATGGCCAGCAGATTTTAGTTGTTGATGATGAGCCTAACATCCGGGAAATGCTGAGACAGTCCCTGGAAGAAGAAGGGTATAAAGTCGCGGAAGCAATTAACGGTATAGATGCTATTTCTCAGGCTAAAGCAGTCAAACCTGATCTGATTATTTTAGATGTAATGATGCCTCACATCGACGGTTTTGATGTGGCAGCATTTCTCAAAAATGACCCGGAAACTCTGGGGATTCCGATTATCATTGTATCCCTAATTCAAGACAGAGAGAGGGGCTGGCGTTTGGGAGTGGATAGTTATTTTACCAAGCCTATAAATATAGCGGCACTGTTAAAGGAGATCGGCTTGCTGCTGCGGCAAGAGATGTCTAATAAGACGGTGTTGGTGGTTGTTAGCAATGCTTCTACTCTCAAAACTTTGTCGGCTACGTTGGTTTTTCAGGGATATAATGTGATCGAGGCCTCTGATGTTACAGAATGCCTGGATCGAGTTAGGGCGATCGAGCTGGATTTGATTATTATGGACGAAGCGTTATCTCAAGACCAAGAATTGGTAAAAAATTTGCGGCTTACTAAGGGCTTGGAAAAAGTCTCCATAATTGTTTTGGGAGATATTGCAGAGGATAACGCGATGAACAAACAAATTAATGAGGAATTTCTATGAAAAAAGTTTTAATTGTGGATGACGAACCGAATATTCTGATTTTGATGGAGCAGGCTTTGGAAAAGTTGGAAGATGAGGATGATGTAGAGTTGCTGACTGCGAGAGATGGACTGGAGGCATTGAACATAATTAAGGAAGAAAAGCCAGATTTAGTTTTTCTCGATGTAATGATGCCAAAAATGAGTGGGCTAGAGGTGTGTAATACGGTGAAAAATGAACTAGGGATGGAGGATGTTTACATTATTATGTTGACAGCTAAGGGACAAGAATATGATAAGCAAAGCGGTATGGCGGTGGGGGCAAATCTTTATATGACTAAACCTTTTCGCCCGAAAGAAGTGCTAGTCAAAGCTAGGGAGATTTTGGGTTTGACGGCACAGATGTAGGGATAGCTACACAATTAATTGACAAGAATATTCTTTAGTTTTTGGTCGTTTGTGACTGGTTAAAAACTAATGACTAAGGATCGAACACTCATGACTAATAGCAAAGTAAATGGTTCGCATCAATCTCAAAAAATTAATTTCTAAGAAGAGTTTGCGGTCGGTTATTGATGGCGCACGCGGTGCTTTGGACGCTCCGATCGCAATTCGGAATCTTGAAGGGACTATTTTATTTGGCGAAGACTGTCAGGATTTCTTTAATTCCTATCCTATCATCCTAGCCGATGAAATTATCGGTTATGTAACAGGGACTGAAAAAGCAGCATTTATTGCCGATATGCTGAGTTATACTGCTAGCGCTGACTTGGATATAAGAACTTTGGCTGTGGACACTTTAGAGAAGTACGAAGAAGTTAATTTTTTGTACGATTTTTCTAGCAAAATAGCTGCTTGTTTGGGAGTTGCTGAAGTCAGTCAACTGGTGGTAACGGAAGCTAAAAAATTGATTGATGCTACTAATATTTCGGTGATGCTGATTAATAAAAAAATAGGTAAACTGGAGATTATATCGGCGCGCGGTAAAGACTATAATCGCAAAACAACAATCGGCCCCAATATAGGAATAGCAGGTCATATTCTTGTTTCGGAAAAAGCTGAAATAGTCAATGATGTCTTGTCCGATCCCAGATATGTTCCGGGAGAAAATGAGATGCGTTCTTTAATTTGTGCACCTCTAACAACGCAGAATGGTACGATCGGCGTAATCAATATTAGTCATCACGAACTTGTCAACTATACGGCACAAGATTTAAAATTATTTATGGCTTTGGCTTCGCAAGCGGCGGCAGCGATCGAGAATGCGCTTTTACATGAAAGTAAATTGAAGGAAGAACGGATTAAAAATAATTTGGAAAGATACCTTTCTCCCCAGGTAGTGCAAGCAGTTATCGAAGCGAAAGGAGATATTTCTATGAATCCGACTAAGCGCAATCTAACGGTTCTTTTTTCTGATATTAGAGATTTTACAACTAAGTGTGAAGAGCTTCCGGCTGAAAGAATAGTGATGTATTTAAATGAGTATTTCACGGAGATGGTAGAGGTGATTTTTAGTCATGAAGGTACTGTGAATAAGTTTGTGGGAGATATGATTGTGGCTATGTTTGGGGCGCCTTCGGAGGTGGCCGAGCGCGAAAGGAAGGCGATCGAAACTGCGATCGATATGCAGCGCCGGATTGGGAGAATGTCGATTCCTTGGATTAGGGATAATTTTCTGACTGGTATTGGGATTAGTTCGGGGGAGGTAGTTGTTGGTAATATTGGTTCGCCGCAGCACATGGACTATACTGCGATCGGGGATGAGGTGAATATTGCATCTAGGTTGCAGTCAATGGCCCAGGGAGGACAAATTTTGGTCAGCGATAGTGTTTATAGCGTTACTAAAGATATGTTTGAATTTAGGAAAATTGGTTCTGTGATAGTTAAAGGTAAGAAGAAAGCTGTGGAAACTTTTGAGGTAATTTATCAAAAGTGAAGGAAGAAGGAAGAAGGAAGAAGGAAGAAGGAAGAAGGAAGAAGGAAGAAGGAAGAAGGAAGAAGGAAGAAGGAAGAAGGAAGAAGGAAGAAGGAAGAAGGAAGAAGGACTTTACCGCTATGTAGGGTGCGCACTGCGCACCTTACCGCTTAGTCAACAGTCAGCAGTTAGGAGTTGTTAATCATTAGTCAGATGGCAGAATGAAGAGGGAATAATATCGAGTTTTGGTGTCTTGCCTGTTTATTTGCTAAACTAGAGGTTGCGCTCTGTCAATAAACCTTATATTTATGCACAGGTTATTAACTGGGAAACTGCGGGTAGACGATTTAACAATACCGATCGCCAATCTTCCAGCAAATCTATCGGGTACTAAAATTGTACAGCTTACCGACTTTCATTATGACGGAGAGCGGCTGTCGGAATGGTTGCTAGAAGAGGCGATTGTGGCGGCTAATGAAGCGGAACCAGACCTGATTTTTTTAACCGGGGATTTTATTACCTACGATCCCGCACCTATTCACGACTTAGTGCAGCGCTTGAAAAACTTGCAAAGTCGGGTGGGTATTTACGCGGTTTTGGGGAATCACGACCACTATTACCCTGGGGCAAAAATTGAGGTTGCTAATGCTTTGAATAACGCAGGTATTCGGGTTTTATACAATGAAGTAATCTATCCTTTGGGGTCTGAATTGGCTTTAGTTGGGCTGGCAGATTTTTGGTCGGGCGATTTTCTTCCTCAACCTGTAATGGCATCCATAAATCCGGCAATTCCTCGGATTGTATTGTCTCACAATCCTGATACTGCTGAAAAGCTACAAAAATGGCGGATTGATTTGCAGTTTTCTGGACACACTCACGGCGGTCAAATTGTGATTCCTGGGATCGGGCCTTTGTACGCTTGGGTGAGAAAGATTGGTTATTTGATTCCTCAATCAATACGGAAGTGGATTCCTTATCTGTCGGCTTGCGATCGCGTGGTGATTCACTGGGAATGGGCTAGCGGTTTGCATCAGGTTGGGAGTAATTGGCTGTACGTGAATCGCGGTTTGGGAACTTATGCGCCGGGGAGGCTATTTTGTCCGCCGGAGGTGACAGTAATTACTTTGGTTTGTCAAGAAGACTGGGCGGTTGAAACCGCGTCTACACAGACAAAACCCGCCTCCGCGGGTTGAAAATCGGAGGTACGGTTGAAACCGTACGTCTGATCTACGAGATTTTTTTGGCAATTCCTATTATTATTAATTGGCTTCTCCAAAGCGATAGCCTCTGCCGTAGACTGTGTGAATTAGGACGGATTCGCGCGGGGCTTCTATTTTGCGCCGCAGCAGGCGAATTTGAGCGGCTAATACGTTGCTGCTGGGTTTTTCGGCTTCACTCCATAAATATTTGTGGATTTGTTCGTGTGTTAGTATTTGACCGGGATGGCGCATTAAGTATTCTAGTAACTGACATTCTTTTTCGGATAAGTCAATTGTACGATCGCCCCGATAGGCTATTTGATTGTCGTAGTCTAGCTGTAAGTCTGCAACTTGCAGCCGCCCGACAGCTACTTCGGCGTCAAAAGTAGGAGGCCGCCGCAGCAGTGCACGGACTCTGGCTAGGAGTTCTCGCAGTTCAAAAGGCTTGACTAGATAGTCGTCTGCGCCTGCGTCGAGTCCTTGTACGCGATCGTCTAGGGTATCTTTGGCGGTGAGAAATAGGACTGGCGTATTCTTTCCTTGCGATCGCAAATTCTGACAAATTGCCAGTCCGGTTTGTCTCGGCAACATCCAATCCAAGATTAGCAAATCGTAATTTCCCTGCATTGCTAAATTATTGCCATTTGCGCCATCAAATGCCACATCAACTGTATAACCTTCGCGGCTTAAAACTCGACTCAACGGGTCAGTTAACTCAACTTCATCATCAACTAAAAGAATCCGCATCCTGATTTCAAATTTGAGATTTGAGATTTGAGATTTTAGGTTAAGTAAACTAATTTTTGCTACACATTAAAATGTGCAAAACTTTCCGATTCGCTGCAAGCTGCTGCTACCCATTCCTGGATTGCCGGCAGTGCTAAAATTGCATCAGCATAATCTTTGGCTGATGAATCTAATTTGACATCGTAGGTGACAAAACGCATGACAACGGGGGCAAACATAGCGTCAACAACTGTGAATTTTCCGAACAGCATATCGCCGCCTGTTCCGAATTTCTCGCGACATTCGCGCCAAATGGCAAAGATGCGATCGAGCTCTGCTTCGACACCGGGAGTCATTCCTGCTCCGGGATAGCGGTGGCGGCGGCAGTCCATCGGCATATTTTGGCGCATATTTTGGAAGCCCCCGTGCACTTCAGCGCTGATGGAACGGGCGATCGCCCTTTGCGCGACATCCGCCGGCCACAAATGGTGCGCGTAGCGATCGGCAACGTATTCACAAATTGCTAAAGATTCCCACACTTTCAGGTCGCCGTCAATTAAAACTGGCACTTTTCCCGAAGGAGAATAGCGTCGGATTTCCTCGTGGGTTGTCGGGCTATCTAGGGGAATTCTGACTTCGGCAAATTCTAGTCCAGCTTGTTTCATAGCCAGCCAAGCGCGCAGCGACCAAGAGGAATAATTTTTGTTGCCGATTACCAGAGTCAGTTTGGTCATATTTTTGCTTTCAGCTATTTGAGAGCCCCGTTCAATTTTAAGTTTTAGAGTTGAATACACAAAGACGTGAGACTGAATGACGCTCCTCTTCGAGGGCTTCGCTAACGCGCGTTAGCGAAGCCCTCGAAGAGGAGCGGCCCGTTTTCTGCACCAGCCTCTGCAAGCATTTTACCAGATGTGACGGAAAGCCTCGTGCCTTTAGGCCGAGGATGGATAGGAACCCCAAATCGTGATTCCACCTAGAGTGAGACTTTTGTACCACAAAGTAGCCCGAAGGCGGATGAGGGATTTGGCACACACCAATAGTAGCACAGCATAAATATTTTTATTGAGCATTATACTGAATAAAAATGTGCTATAGTGGAAACATGATAGTTAGAGAAGTCAAGCTAAAAAACGGTACAAAAGAGCAGTATTCTGCCCTTGATGAAGCCATCCTAACAGCCCAGTTCATCAGGAACAAAGCTGTTCGACTCTGGATGGACAGCAAGGGTACTGGAAAAGCCGATTTGTACAAGCTGTGCAAAGACCTTGCCAAGGAATTTCCCTTCGCCAAGAAGCTGAATTCTTCGGCCAGACAAGCCAGCGTTGAACGGGCTTGGAATTCGATAGCTAGCTTTTATGCCCGCTGTAAAAAGGGCGAAAAGAAGAAAGGATACCCTACTTTCAAAAAACATTGCCGCTCGGTTGAGTACAAGGTTTCGGGCTGGAAAGTATCGCCTGATGCCATGACTATCAATTTCACGGATGGATTTGAAGCTGGGACTTTTTCGTTATTTTGTAATAATGAAACGAGGGAAGATATCCTAACCCTGAAAATCAATCGGGTGCGGGTTGTGCGTAAAGCGGACGGGTATCATGCTCAATTCTGCTTTGATGCTGACCGAAAGGAAGAGGGCGAATACACTGGTAATGTTGTTGGATTAGATATAGGGCTGAAGTATTTCACCAAAGACCAAAACGATATTGCTGTTGTCTACCCTCAGTTTCTACGGAAGGCTGAACGACAACTAAAGAAAGCGCAGCGCCGATTGAGCAAGAAATTCGTAAAGGGTGCAAAGCCCCAGTCGCAGAACTACCACAAGGCAAGAAAGGGGCTAGCAAAAATCCATCTGAAGATTCAAAGACAGCGTAAAGATTGGGCTATTAAACAGGCTCGGTGCGTAGTGGCATCTAACGATGTTGTGGTCTATGAATATCTAAAGATAGCGAACATGGTCAAGAATCATCACTTGGCTAAGTCAATTTCAGATGCCGCTTGGTACCAATATACTCAGTGGCTCGACTACTACGGAAAAATCTGGGACAAGGTAGTTGTGGCGGTATCGCCTAACTACACATCTCAGGATTGCTCTGGATGTGGCCAACGAGCAAAGAAAGCGCTCAGCACGAGAACCCATTCATGCCCCTGCTGTGGACTAGAGATTTGCCGCGATACAAATGCGGCGCTCAACATTTTGCGGAAGGGAATGAATATTTTAGGCGTTGAGTATCAAAACGGTACCTTTGGGCAAAAGGAATCCGCCCATGATTGAGGGAAAGCCTTGGGAGAAGACCGCCTCTATCGGTGAAGGGCAACCAGAGCTGGCAAGTGGACTTCGTTGAGCAAGGAATAAGAATCCCCGTGCCTTTGCAGCCGGGGAGTATGTCAAATTAACAGCCTCCCAGCGTTCCGCGTTTTTCTGCAAACGGCGATCGGGGGGCTGTATCGACGATCACACCTGATTTAGCATTGAATTTTTTTCCGTGGAGTTTGGCATCGTTAGCGGTAGGTACGACCACTGTATAGTGCATTTCCTCGGCCTCTACACCGCCGCCTGAGAGGATTTCATCTACTGTAATTTTCAGGGAATCCGGGTCTACACTGTGAAATTCTCCGTCAAATTCTTGACTCTCAAACTCTTGATTGTTTTCCATACCGATCGCCCTTTAAAAAAGTGACTAAATAAAAAATTACTAAATATAGTATATCCTCAAACAAAGGATCGAGCAATACCCGAAATTTATTTTCCGCTGTGAACTCTATGTGTTATTCTGGGTTTGGTAAAAGCTGTTTCTGCTTGTGCCGCGATCGTCCCTTCCCAAATTGAGCAATTTACACTCTAAAAATTGACATGATTACTGTTGCACTTCCCAAAGGCGGACTGTTAGGAGATAGCATTCGACTGTTTAAATCGGTTGGATTAGACTTCAGTGCTTTTCTAGATTCATCTAACCGCCAACTTCAAATTTATGACCCCACCGGAACGGCTAAAGCTTTGCTTGTAAGGACGCATGATGTCCCGGTTTATGTGGAATATGGTCAAGCTGATTTGGGGATTGCGGGTTATGATGTATTGCGGGAAAAAAAGCCGAAAGTTGCTAATTTAATTGATTTGAATTTTGGCAAGTGTCGGCTATCGGTGGCGGTGAAAGAATCTAGTCCCTATCGGCGAAGTGTGGATTTGCCTCCTCACGGTAGAGTTGCTTCTAAGTTCGTAAACTGTGCGAGAGAATATTTTCATAATTTGAATTTGCCTGTGGAAATTGTGCCACTTTACGGTTCTGTGGAGTTGGGGCCGATTACGGGTATGTCGGAGGCTATTGTGGATTTGATTTCGACTGGCAAAACTTTGCGAGAAAATGGTTTGGTGGAAATTGATGTTTTGTTTCAAAGTTCGGCTTATTTGATCGGTCATCCTTTGAGTTACCGTTTGAATGCGGGGGGAGTTAATGAGTTGATTGGGAAGTTGAGAGAACAAGTTTTGGCTACTGTTTGATGTGGGTTTAAATTAGAAGGTTCTTATAGGTTCGTAGTAAGGACTTTAGTCCTTATTGGCGCTGATAATGAGGACTGAAGTCCTCACTACGAACCTCAGAAGGACTGAAGTCCTCACTACGAACCTCAGAAGGACTGAAGTCCTCACTACGAACCTCAGAAGGACTGAAGTCCTCACTACGAACCTCAGAAGGACTGAAGTCCTCACTACGAACCTCAGAAGGACTGAAGTCCTCACTATGAACCTCAGAAGGACTGAAGTCCTCACTACGAACCGATTTTATTTAACTCATTTCTGAGCTGATATTTGTAGGTATAAGACCTAGTTTTTCCTGGCAACGGTTGATATATAAACTGACGACTGTATCAGCAGGGTTTTGTTGGATTAGTTGCTGAAAATATCCCAAGGCTGCGACAAATTTTTCGGATTGCCATCCTTGAATTCCTTTGTCGAATAAAGATTGGGTAAGCTGTTTTGCTTGAGAGTCGGGACTGGATGCGGCCCAGATTTCGTAGATTTCAATGGCTTGCTGCTTGCCGCGCGGGGTTACTCGATCGATCCAGCGATAGTAATAATTGTTGCTTGGCGAATCGCTGTCGGCTGCTGTTGGGTGAGAAGTAGAAATCATCCTCTTTGATTTTTCCGCTTCCAAGTCGCACTTTAATAATAGACTTTCTTTTGAGTTGGGACTTGTGTTATTTAGAAATTCTCTCGCATGAACGATCGCATTTTCGCTAACAATAATTTGGCAGCCGTATATTTTGGTTAAATTTTCTAACCGAGAAGCTGTATTTACCACGTCGCCGATGACTGTAGAGTCCATCCGGCGATCGGAACCCAAAGTCCCGATCATGCCGATTCCTGTGTTAATTCCTGTACCGATGTTGACGGGATATTCTAAATTATATTTGTGGCGCTGGGCATTAAATTCCTGCAAACTTTCTTGCATTGCTACTGCGGCTTCGATCGCATTTATTGCGTGAGAATTCGGCTGGTCAAATACTGCCATGATAGCATCGCCTAGGTATTTGTCAATAAACCCGCCGTGAGATGTTATGCAATCGTTCATTTTGGTAAAAAAAGCATTCAGCCATTCAAAAGTCTCGCGGGCTTCTTGAGATTCGGCGATCGCCGTAAACCCGCGAATGTCGCAAAACAAAATAGTCAACTCTTCTTCTGTGACATTGCCCAACTGAATCGATTCTATTCCTTGAGGTGCAATTCGTCCGAGCAACTGCTGTGGCACAAATAGATGAAATTTTTCGGAAAGATATTCGTTAGCCTCC
Organism: filamentous cyanobacterium Phorm 6; assembly: GCA_003003725.1. Taxonomy (GTDB): domain Bacteria; phylum Cyanobacteriota; class Cyanobacteriia; order Cyanobacteriales; family Microcoleaceae; genus Microcoleus. The sequence continues at coordinate 23,846 of PVWI01000056.1, forward strand.
CAAGCTGCGGCGATTTGGCGTTTGCTTTGCTCTTTTACCTGCTGGTTGAATTGAGAAGATACAACTTGTGATCGCATTTTGCTCAACAGTAAAATATTTTCTACTTTCGCCAGCAACAAGCGACTGTTAAAAGGCTTGGTTAAATAATCATCGGCCATTATTTCTAACCCTCGGATGCGAGAGGTATCGTCATCGAGGGCGGTCAAAAAAATTACTGGTACTGTTTGCAATGTTTTATCGTTTCGTAGGCGATCGCACACATCAAAACCGTCCAGCTCCGGCATCATAATATCCAGTAAGATTAAATCGGGTCGAGATGCGCGGGCGAGGGAGAGCGCTTCATCGCCAGATAGCGCTGATACTGTGGTGTATCCTTCGAGTTGCAATAACTCTTCGAGTAAAATTAGATTAGCTGGCTCGTCATCAACCAGCATGATGCAGGGCGACTTGTTTGACATGGAATATGATGATATATATTGAATTTAGCTCGGGACTGGCGCGTATAGATGCTGGAAACCTGGTTGATTCCTGTGTTTTTCGTAATTAAATTCGATGTTTTTGGTAGGAACCGGGTTTATCAGGCAAGTGTGGGCAAGTCCTATAGATATTTATGTATTGAGTCTAACGTTTCTAGTTATAAATTGTAATAAATGGCATTGCTGGAACTGCAAATAATTATTGTTAGCTTAGAAAAGAACGGACAGTGGCGATCGCCAAATTCAGATCCAGCGGCTTGCTCAAATAAGCAACTGCACCAGCTTCCAGACATCGATCGCGATCGCCAGGCATCGCCATCGCCGTCACCGCAATCATCGGTACCGAGTCCCATACAGGATCTGCCTTAACTCGGCGCATCAACTCAAAGCCGTCAACATCCGGCAATTGAATGTCCATCAAAATCAAATCCGGCAGCAACTCCGGCGCAGTAGAAGCGGCCAAAATTCGATCGACCATCGCCGAACCATCCGCGAGAATTTCTACCCCGTAGCCCTCCAATTCCATCACCTCCGAAATTAACATTTGATTAAAAGGCTGGTCTTCGACAACCAAAATCCGCTTGCTGCCAATTGGTACAATCGCAGAAGCTATAACTAACTTGGAATCCAAGCTACAAGCAGCATAGCTTCCCAACTCTTGACGCATCTCCGTCAAAGGCAGCCAAACGCGGAACAGACTGCCGACATCGCAAACAGATTGAAAAGAAACAGTCCCCCCGTGCAATTCCGCCAGCCGCTTCGTCAAAGCCAAACCCAAACCAGTGCCTTCGTGCCGCCTAGTCAGGGAAGAATCCACCTGTTGAAAAGGTCGAAATAGCAAGTTCCAACGGTCTTGAGGAATGCCGATACCGGAGTCTTTCACCTCCAAACACAAATAAGGAGTGCTGGCATTTACAGGAGAACAATCTGGTCGATAATCGCCTTTCATTTCGCTACCGTAGGCCAAACGCCCGCTGAGTTTAACTTGTCCCTGTTCCGGTGTAAATTTGATGGCATTGGAAAGTAAATTAATCACAATTTGTCGCACTCGCCGTTCGTCTAGCAAAACTTTAGTAATGCGATAATCTAGTTCTAAAGACAAAGCGATTCGTTTTTTGTCTGCCCGCGGCTGAATCATTTTCAGACAGTCTGTGGCGAGTTCGTGGACGCGCACCGGCTGCAAATTTAGTTCTACTTTACCCGCTTCAATTTTAGAAAGATCGAGAATATCGTTGATTAGTTGCAACAAGTGCTGGCCGCTTTTTTCGATCAGTTCTGCATAGTTGATTTGCCGATCGCTCAACTGTCCGGCTGTTTGTCGCAGCAGCAAGTCAGAAAACCCGAGAATGCTGTTGAGAGGCGTCCGCAATTCGTGGGACATTGAGGCTAAAAACTCGGATTTCAACTGAGAAGAATACTCTAATTGTTCGTTAACTTGGCGCAGGTTTTCTTGTGTTTGAGCGCGCTCGATCGCGGCCCCGAGAGTTCGACAAGCAGCCTCTAACACTTCTTGGTGGAGGGTGGCTTGCAGTTTTTTGACGTTGCGGGACTCCAGCGTCAGCACTCCGATGATCGTGCCGTCGGTAGCTGCGATCGGGAAAATGCCCAGTTGTCCGATTCCCGGATGGCGAAATTGCGGCACAGCATTGGGATGTTGGGCATAATCCTCGACAAACAAAGGTTGACCTGTTTCCACCACTTTCCACAGCAAACCAGTGCCGTAGGGAATGCCTTTGTCGAGCAATTCTTGCATTCCGGCGGCGACTGGTTCGCCGTAACTAGCCAGAAATTGAGTTGAAACTTGGTTAGAAATCGCCGCCGCTTGTCTGTCGTTTCCCTTGCCGCTAATCACTTTTACGTCTCCGAAAGCAGCATTAGTTGCCTGTACGAGATAGGTGAGGGCAAATTGACCTATTTCTTGCAAACTGTGAGAGTTTTGGAGGCGTTCGGTTAAACCTAAAAGAAATGTCAGCCGCGTGACTTCTGCGTTCAAGGTAGCTTGGGAGTTTTGGTATACCGTAACGTCTCGAAAGGTAAACAGCCGCCCGCCGCTGTTGGTAATTGTAGCGAATACTTCCAAACAAACGGCATTGGATTGCTCGAAATAGAATGATAAACTTTCATCCTGAGATGTTTGCAGTGCTTGCTGAAACTGTTCCCACTGCTGAAGCGACAAGTAACCCCGATCGACAATTTCGGCAAACAACAAGTCGCACTTAGGCTTTGTGGCGAGCCATTCTGAGGACAATCCCCAGGTTTCGGCCAATTTTTTGTTGAACAATACTAAGCAGTCAGACGAGTCGAACAGAGCGATCGCATTGTCTATTTGGTTGAGTATCAGTTCTTGGTCTGCCCTCAACTGCTGCAAGTCTATCTCCATTTTTTCTTGGTCTGTAGCTCTTAGTTTTGTTGTCATAACTGTCTACGGATTTGTCAAGAGTTATTTTATAACCTCTTACTTAATGTGACATATTTTTAGGTTTTTTGGCAGTGAGGGCGATCGAATGGCTTTGTGATCTCAGACACTTAGTATCAACCCAGAAAACCCGGCGGTTGGAAACCGCGTCTACACAAACAATGTCCGCCTGCGCGGACTAAGAA
>PVWI01000299.1 GCA_003003725.1 filamentous cyanobacterium Phorm 6
ATCATATCGATTCCGGTTGACTATCGTGCAAGCTACAATTGCAGACTCCGGCGCGATCGCACAAATTTGCACCCGCCACCACTAAAACCCCGCAAATCGCGCCCGCAGTCGCACAGAATCGGGATTTGCGGGTTGGCGCAGTACAATGGGGATGGGGCGCTTCGCCATTTTAGATTTTAGATTTTAGATTTTAGATTTTAGATTTGAAATGACTGATGACTATCGGCGTAATGTAAAAATCAAAGCATCAAGCCTTTTATTTGCCACTCCCCTCATGCCTTTGCCGCGCCTGTTAACCTTAATTGCTGCTTTCTGCCTCGCCCTGGGGCTGATTATTGGGCTGGTGAGTTCCTTAACAGGACTTTACACTCAAGTTGCGTGGTCTGCGTCTCCGCTACTGGCTAATTTGCTGATTTTCCTGATAATTGTACTTTTGGGAACCCTAATTTTTGCGCTGGTTTACTATTTTAGGCTGCTGCAAAGCCCTCAGAAAGTTAAAGGAAAACGAGCTATTAAGCCGAAGATTCCTGTTATTAAAAGTGAAGCTGCTTCGGAAAATTTGAAAGCGATTCGGCAACAAGTCGATCGCATTCAAGATGAAGTAGCACGGCAAGCATTGCTGTTGAGAGCGCGAGAAATTGAAGCTAGCATGGCTCGTGGTAGCATTCGGATAGTTGTGTTCGGCACCGGTTCTGCGGGCAAAACTTCTGCTGTAAATGCCCTGGTGGGAAGGATGGCGGGACAGGTGGGCGCGCCGATGGGAACTACCGAAGTTGGGGCAACTTATACTCTGAAATTGAAAGGGATCGATCGGGAATTGGCAATTACTGATACCCCAGGCATCTTGGAAGCGGGAGTAGCGGGAACTTACAGAGAGGAGTTGGCAAGGCAGTTGGCGGCGAGTGCAGATTTGATCTTGTTTGTTTTGGATGGTGATTTGCGAAAATCTGAGTATGAACCGCTGCGGAATTTGGCGGAAATTGGTAAAAGGTCGATCGTGGTTTTTAATAAAGTTGACCTTTATCCCGACAGCGACAAAGATGCTATACTCGATCGACTCCGAGAGCGAGTTAAGGGTTTGGTAGCAGCAATGGATGTGGTAGCAATTAGCGCCAATCCCCAAAAAGTCGTGTTAGAAGACAGCACAATTTTTCAACCAGACGCGGATATTATGCCATTAATTCGGCGCGTTGCTGCGATTTTGCGAGCGGAAGGAGAAGATTTAATTGCTGACAATATTTTGCTGCAATCTCAGCATTTGGGAGACCAAGCTCGCAAGTTAATTGACGCGCAAAGACGCAGGCAAGCTGATAAAGTAGTAGAGAGATTTCAGTGGATTGGGGCCGGAGTAATAGCAGTAACACCTTTGCCAGTTGTCGATTTATTAGCGACAGCAGCAGTTAACGCTCAAATGGTAGTAGAAATTAGCAAAATTTACGGTTGCGAATTAAATATCGAGCGCGCTAAAGAATTGGCGTTTTCTCTAGCAAAAACCTTGGCAAGTTTAGGAATAGTTGAAGGTGTAATTCAAGTAGTATCAAGGGCGCTTCAGTTAAGCGTAGCCGGGTTTGTACTTGGCAAAGCAATTCAAGCAGTCAGCGCCGCTTATTTAACTAGAATTGCGGGTAAAAGTTTTATTGAATATTTTCGCCATGACCAAGATTGGGGCGACGGTGGCATTGCGGAAGTAGTGCAAAGGCAGTTTCAATTAAATCGGAAAGACGAGTTTGTTAAAGCTTTTGTCAAAGATGCGATCGCCCGCGTTGTCGAACCTTTGAATCTTTATCAGCAGTCAGCGGAATCAGAATTAGAAATGGCCGCAGAATTAGAATCAGAAATGGAACCGGAACCCTTGTATAAGTCTCAGGAATACGAAGATTGGGAAACTTATAGTAACAAACGAAACGATGAGTGGTAATTGGGAATGGGGAATGGGGAATGGGGAATTGGGAATGGGGAATTGGGCATTGGGAATTGGGTATTGGGAATTGGGAATTGGGTATTGGGAATTGGGTATTGGGTATTGGGTATTGGGAAGGACGACTGACAACTGTCAACTGTCAACTGTCAACTGTCAACTGTCAACTGACTAATTGGCCCCACTAACAAATAAACAATCATTTGTCCTTTACCTTTAATCTCAAGAGGGCCACGCATTGTAAACAAAAATTGCTCCTTCAAACGCTCGTAAACCATAGTCGTCACCTGAATTTCACCGGGGATACCGTTTGATTCCATCCTGTGAGCAACATTCACTGTATCCCCCCACAAATCGTAACTAAATTTAGTTAAACCAATTACTCCAGCTACCACCGCACCAATATTTATCCCAATCCGCAAACTAAAATTTTGATTATTTTGGACATTGAAACTAGCCACAGCAGCTTGCATATCTATTGCCATTTGAGCGATGGCTTCTGCGTGATTTTCTTTCAACTCCGGCAACCCACCAACTACCATGTAAGCGTCGCCAATAGTTTTGATTTTCTCCAAACCATGCTGTATTGACAACTGGTCAAATTGACTAAAAATTAGATTTAAAATTTTCACTGTTTCCGCAGCAGTTTGATGAGATGCAAAGTTGGTAAATCCCACCAAATCTGCAAATAAAACGCTGACATCGGAAAAACTATCGGCAATGATACTTTGGCCTTCCTGCAATCTATCTGCGATCGGTTTTGGTAAAATATTTAATAGCAATTCTTCTATTTGTTCTTTCTGAAATTTGGTTGTTTCCAATAGCAAGCGTGTTTCAATTTCTGCCTGTTCCCGATAGGCAATTTCCCGCCGATACATCAGATTTTTCTCTCTTAATTGTAACTCTAGTTCGTGCAGCCGCAACTGATTTTCAACCCTAGCTACCACCTCCACCGATTCAAAAGGTTTAGTAATATAATCTACTCCACCGACATTGAAAGCTCTCAGTTTATCTTTAACTTCTGCTAAAGCACTCAGAAAGATAATTGGAATGCCGCGAGTACGTTCGTTTGCTTTCAAGTGACTACAAACTTCATAACCGTCCATACCGGGCATCATAATATCTAGCAAAATTAAGTCAGGCTTAGTCAATTCGATAGTCTCTATCGCCTGTTTGCCACTAGCTGCAACTTCCACTTTATAGCCTTTCCTTAATAATATCCGCTCCAGTAAAATTAAATTGTTCATGCTATCATCAACAATTAAGATTTTGCCACTGAATGTTTTAGAATAATTTTGATTCATCGGGTGGTTATAGGTTTACTTACCCTGAATTATTGTGTAAATTTATACTTATTTATTGAGTCAGCCAAAGCCTTGGCTAAAATTGCATAAATTAGGCTCGCCATTAACATAACGCACTCCTAGATTTTTTTCCAGGGTATTAGAGGCATGGGTATGAGTTTTAAGTTAGATACTTTCTGAGTCTTGTTTGTCAAATTCTATGAAGAAATTTTACAGTATTTTTACACTTTGGGATATGTGCTGAAGAAGTAAAAAAAAACGTTCTCAGGGCGATCGCATCGAACACAATTCTGATAATATGTATAGTTAACAACAAAAACTACTATTGTTTGGCGGGGGAAAAACAATGAGCGATCGACCAATCATTCTGGGTATTGTCGGAGACAGCGCAGCAGGCAAAACCACCCTGACGCGGGGAATTGCCCAAGTATTGGGGCCAGAAAATGTTACCATTATTTGTACAGATGACTATCACCGCTACGACAGAAAGCAGCGCGCCGAAATCGGACTCACAGCATTGCATCCAGACTGCAATTACCTCGACATCATGCAGCAGCACCTCAGCCTGCTACGCACCGGTCAAGCTATTCTCAAACCCATCTACAACCACACATCAGGTACATTCGACGCGCCGGAATACATCAAGCCCAGCAAATTTGTAATAGTTGAAGGTTAGCTAGGTTATTCAACTCGTGCAATTCGCGATTCTTACGATGTAAAAGTGTATCTTGCTCCGCCAGAAAATCTACGAACCGAGTGGAAAGTTAAGCGCGATATCATGAAGCGCGGTTATACTGAAGAACAGGTGCTTGCAGAAATGCAAAAGCGGGAACAAGATTCAGAAGACTTCATTCGCCCCCAGCGCAAATTTGCCGACGTTGTAGTTAGTTTTTACCCGCCAGAAGCGGACAAAGAATCTAATTTGAGCGTCCGTTTAATCCTCCGGCCGACAATTCCTCACCCTGATTTTACTGAAATTTTAGGTAGAGGTAGCGATAGTTTTAAACCAGCAATTCGCCTAGGACTCGATCGGGATATGGGCAAACCGGTTGACGTTTTAGAAATACACTCCCACGCTACCAGCGAACAAGTAAGCGAACTGGAAAAGATTTTGTGCAGCGAAATGCCTCACCTGCGAGGCTTTTGCAGTGCTCAGGGTAATCCAGAAATTGGCAAACTTGTTGGCACAACTGGCGAAGTTTTGCAAAGTTACCCGCTAGCTTTGACGCAGTTGCTAGTTTCATATCACATGATGAAAGCAATACAAATTTATTAGTTAGTTGTAATTAGTTAGTGGTTATTTGTTATGAGATTTTGGGTCATTAATTCCAATTGCCGTTACCAATTATATCAATTCCGGTTGTATCGGAATTAATCTTACCCGAAATCAGGACACGGCTTGGCTTTTGTCCCTACAATTGATAGCGGTAGGGAAACGGCACTGCCGTGTCCTCTATATCATTCCGGCACAGCCGGAATTGATATTAGTCATCATCACAAATAACCAATAACCAATAACTAATGTACTAACAAAGTCAGAGCAGCAGTCGCTAATTGCTGAATGTGCAGCGAGACTGGCAACTGACTTTGAGGTGCAGGAACCATTTCACCTCGGAAGTCCAGGAGGGTGACGAGCAACAGATAGCCAAGTGCTAATACTATAGAAAATGCGCCAGTGACAATAGCAATAACTTTTGAACGATCCATATTTAGAAAATTTTCAGTGCAGCTAACATTAGTTTAACATTAAAAAGAGCAATTTTCACTCTCTGTTATGCAATAGAATATAATCAGGTGCTACTTATTTCTATGACAAAAATGGAACCTCTTGTAGATGCGCCGAATTCCATCCAGATGCCGGGAGCTACCCCTGTGGTGGAAATATTCAATCTGGGGAAGTTCTACCGTACCGGCTTCTGGATGAACGAAAAAATAGAATCGCTCAAAAGTTGCACTCTGACTGTCTCTGAGGGGGAAACTTTCGGGTTGTTAGGGCAGAATGGAGCGGGGAAAACTACGCTGCTGAAGGCTTTGCTGGGGATAGTGCGGCCGACTTCTGGCAGGGGGCTGCTGTTGGGGAGGCCTTTGGGCGATCGGACTGTGAAGCAACGAGTCGGCTATTTGCCAGAAAACCCCTATTTCTACGATTATCTCACAGGCTGGGAATTTTTGCAATTTGTGGCGGGCTTATTTCAAATTCCCCCCTCGATTCAGCGGCAGCGAATTCCGCATTTGCTAGACTTAGTTGGTCTAGCTCAATCGGCGGCAATCAAAAAACAGTTGCGCCAGTATTCTAAAGGAATGCTGCAACGGATTGGGATGGCTCAAGCTTTGATTAATAATCCAGATGTGGTATTTTTAGATGAGCCGATGTCTGGTTTAGATCCGATGGGACGCTATCAGATGCGGGAGATCATTTTATCGCTGAAAAATCAAGGGAAAACGATTTTTTTTAATTCGCATATATTGTCGGATGTGGAGAAGATTTGCGATCGGGTGGCAATTTTGGCGAAAGGTGAGTTAATCTGCATTGGTGCGATCGACCAACTTTTGGGTAATACTGAAACTTACCGGGTTGAAGGTAGGGGCGGCCACTTGAATATCCTGAAAAAATGGATACCGGATATGGAAGTTGATGATGATTTGTGGTACGGTCATTTGCAGGGCGATCCGAAGCAGTTTATGTCTAGTCTGAGCGCCACGGGAGGGCAGTTAATTGGGATGAATTTGGCTAAGCCTAGTTTGGAAGAGTTTTTTATGCAGCAACTGCAAGAAAGAGGGATTTATTCGAGTAGTTGAAATCTATAAACTCGGCGGTTGAAACCGCGTCTACACAAACGAAGTCCACCTTCGCGGACTATAGGAACGGGCATCTTGCCCGTTCCACAGCACATCTAAAAACCCGGCGGTTGAAACCGCGTCTACACAAACAAAGTCCGCCTTCGCGGACTATAGGAACGGGCAAGATGCCCATTCCACAAAAGTTTAATTTTCTTGTGGGGTGGGCATCTTGCCCGCCCCTGAAAGGCTATTTTTTTTAACTTCCTTTAACAATGGCAACTCTATATTTCCACACACCAACTCTGCACAATTCCATTGCCGCAAATATTCACAAACTTCAGAAATAATCGCATTTGCTGCATCTAAATTTCCAGCCTGACGCGCGTGATAGTGCGCTCTGATTAAGGGCTTAATGTCCTCGATATCTTGCCATTCCGATTTTGGTTTGAGGGGAATATTGATATAATAATTATAAGCTTGGGTGTCGGCGGTACGGAGATTTTCGGGATTTTGATTTAGCAGATGTTCGCCCTTTTCTCGGACTAGCGGATGCAACTGATAGGATTCTCTTTGGTAATCGTAATATAGCAATTGTCGGCGCTTCAGTGCAAGGATAATATTTTCTTTAAGCTCATACTTGCTAACTTCCGGCATTTGTGCGCTAATTCCTGCAAAAGATAGGGGATATTCTGAGGTTTGATAGACAGAAATTCGGCTGAGACAAGTTTGTTCGCCGTCGCCCAGACGCGCTATCATTTCATCAATTAATCTCTCAATGTCTCGAATCAGCAACCAGTCTCTCTGGTGTAAAAAAATCCCGACATTTCCTTGAAACTCGGTATCATCTCGAATCAAGGCTGCTACAAGTTGTAGGGCTTTGGGGTGTCCAGAATAGCGATCGCCCATTTCGGCTAATTCTTCTGGATTTGCAGTCAGATTGAAAGATTGCAACAGGGAAATTGCCGCATCTCGATCCAATCCGTTGAGCTGGATTTCGCGGGTGACAGTTGGCGGCAATTCGGCTAAGCTTTCGCGACTGGTGAAGATGATTTTGCTTTGATGTTCTGTTTCTAATAGTTGTTTGAATAACCAAGCATATTCTGCACAATCTTCTGCGAAATAACCGGCGGCTTTGGCTTCTCCTGTTTTCAAAAGTGTGTCGGCGCGATCGAATACGAGCAAGCAAGGTTTTTCTCTGAGGATTTTGAGCAGATTTTCGGTTTTTTTGCCACAGTCATTTTGAGGATTGACGGCTGCGGTAATGTCGCCGTTGGAGAGGGTGAATAGGAGGGAGTCAATTGTGCGATCGCACGGGGGTGCTTTGCCTGTTGCGGATTGCAAGGATTGCCAAGCGGCGCTGGTGAAGGGGGTTTTTTCGGTGTGGAGTTGGCGAATTAGTTGGCTGGCGAGGGTGGTTTTGCCGATTCCTGGTAATCCGACTATTGAGATGGCGATGGGAACCCCCCCCAGCCCCCCCTTGGT
>PVWI01000300.1 GCA_003003725.1 filamentous cyanobacterium Phorm 6
TATCAAGGGGGGGGACAAGAGGAATTTCTGGCTACAAAGAAGAAAGTTAGGGTGTTAGTTGATGCGGCTCAATCTGTGGGGGTTTTACCTTTGGATTTGATTGAGTCTGGGGTTGACTTTTATGCTTTTACTGGTCACAAATGGTGGTGCGGCCCGGAGGGTTTGGGCGGGCTTTATGTGAGTGCGGCGGCTTTAACAGATTTGCATCCGGTGTTTATCGGTTGGCGGGGAATTGTGACGGATGCTAATGCTAAAGTTCTTGGGTGGAAGGCTGGATCGCAGCGCTATGAAATTGCGACTTCGGCTTATCCTTTGTATGCGGGTTTGCGAAGTGCGATCGCGCTACAACACGAATGGGGAACAATTGCAGAAAGGTATGCAGAAATTTGTCGTTTGAGCAAGTATCTCTGGGAGCGTTTGTCGGAACTTCCCGATGTGGAATGTTTGCGAACATCTGCGCCGGAAGCTGGTTTAGTTTCGTTTCGATTGATGAATGGGATGCCGCACAAGGAGTTAGTTGGTTTGTTGGAGAAGCAGGGGATTATGGTGCGGACTATTCTGAATCCTGACTGTGTGCGGGCTTGCGTTCACTATTTTACAACTGAGGCGGAGATCGATCGGTTGACTGAGGGTGTTTTGGGTCAAGTTAGTTAAAAATTCCTGATAAGAGTTGGCGGTTTTAACCGCCATGACACAAATCAAGACACTTATGTTAAAATCGATAAATAAAAGGATAATATTCTGTCAAGAAACAGCGAGTATTACATACCAGAATTCTCTCTGACACAACAAACAATACAGGGAGAGGATATCCCCTTACCAGATCCACTAGCAGAAGGACTACCCCATACAACACTTGGAAAAAGAGATGGAAGCGATCGCATTTGTTACCGCCAGTCAGCAACCTTTCCCTCATCAACTTGGCCGAAAGCTAATGGCTATGATGTACCTTGGGGTAGAGTGGATTGGACGGATCACGATCGCCCATCCGATCATCCCAACCCCCATATCCACGAATTCCGCTACAATTGGGAACAGAAAAGATGGGAATCTGGATTGCAACAATTTTGGTGGTATCGCAGAGAAGTTGATTAACTAAAGGAGAAGTTATGGATGCCTGTTTTGAAATATTACTTTCGACAAGACAGACTCTTGATTATTTAGAAGCTCATCAGGAAACTTTTACTTGGGGTGGCGTAGAGTATCCCCAAGGTGAAAAATATTACGTGTGGGGTAAATACATAAAATTAGTAGAGCGGGAAATTCCGCCGCATATAATCAAGCGCTTACCTCCAGCTTATGGAAAGATGGAATGGCTGAATTTTTCGGTGCAAGGGAAAGGATTAGACTTGTTAGAATCCGAGGTGAATGGTTCAGAGATAGATTGGGAAGGCAAAAGTTTTGATGATTTTCTCAAATTGATTCTGACTGAGCAACCTCAATGGGTTGTGATATTTGAATGGCACTGCGATCGCATAGATAGTCTATATCAGCAGAATGTTAGTGAGTGCATTAGTCAGATTAAAAATAACTTGAAATGGGACAATAATAGAGAGGGATTTCTTGTACTATCTGTACCGGAAAAAGAGGTGGGCTCATCTGCGATCGCTGGTGAGTGGGAGTTTGCGGAAATCTGGGCTGATACTCTGATATCTCCTCCTTATATCCTGATGTTAGTTAAGGGAAAATCAGGGATTTTTTGCATTCATAATCCGGCACAAAACTATAAAGTTATTTTTTCTAGTGACAATTACGAAGCTGCTAAAATGTGGCTGCTAGAGGATGAATATGAGCGTTTGAATAGTCGCATTTTACAGGAAGTATGAAGAGATTTCACTAAAATGTTGCCGATCAACTAAAGTGGGGCTTACGTCTAAGCGAAGATTTAGCAGTAGAGGGGTGAGATTACAAGGCATTGTGATAAACTAAGAGTTACAGTCTATATATATTCCCTATGACTAACCAGCGCCTAGAATCCTTCCAAACAGCCTTCCAGAATCTTCAGTTACTTCCTTTAGTCACCGTAGAGCAACTGAATAAATTTCATGTGGAATATGGCACTGAGATTTTAGAAGAATTGGAGCATTTGGTTGAAGATTGCTCACCAGAAAATAACAAAATCATTTTTACAGGGCATCGTGGGTCAGGCAAATCGACATTGCTGGGTCAATTTTGCCGGGACACGCAGGCTCGCTACTTTGTAGTATTCTTTTCAATCTCTGACCTGATTGAAATGTCAGATGTGAATCATGTCAACATTTTGTTTGCTATGGCAGTAAAGCTGATGGAAGCAGCAGAAGAACGTCAGATTAAAATCGGTTCTAAAACAAAAAAAGCTTTTTATCAATGGTTTAGTAAGCATACTCGAACTGAGGGAAGTTCAGTTGATTCTACCATTGAGATAGAAACGAGTGGAGAAGCTGGTGTCAATGCTTGGTTTGTGAAATTTTTTGCCAAATTGAAAGCGACGTTGAAGGCAAACTCTGTGATTCGTGAGGAAATTACGACTGAGTTTGCGAGACGAATTTCAGACTTAATCGATCGCATTAACGATATCGCTAGTGTGATTCAAGCGGGGTGTGGACAAGAAGTTCTGGTCGTGATTGATGACCTTGATAAACTCGATCTAGAGATTGTCGATCGTGTTTATCGAAATAACATCAATGCGTTATTTCAGCCTCAATTTCGGATTATTTATACAATTCCAATGGCAGCGACACGAGATATGTCGTTGCGAGGAATTATTCAGAATGCTACAAATAATAAGATTCAATCGATGTGGGCGACAAAGTTGTTTCCGCGTGGACAAGATAGAGTTCCCAATGCCTCTCCTGTCGCAGAAGCTGTAAAAGTATTTGAGAAAATTCTTTACAAGCGAATCCCCAAGGAGTTGATTGCACCGGAAGCAACTCAGATGATGATTGTCAAAAGTGGTGGTGCATTGCGAGAATTTATTCGTTTGGCTAGTCTGTGCTGTGGGTTATGTTTGAAGCAGTTACGTCGCACACCAGACAACCAAGATTTGAAAATTACGCCTGAGATTTTGCAAAATGCGATTAAAGACTATCGGATTAATTTAACAGAACCTCTTGGACAAAACCGCTATCAAATTCTAGTGGATGTATACCAAAATTATTTACCCCAAGATGGAATGGATCAGGATTTCTTGGATTTATTGCACACGCTTTACATCCTAGAATATCGCAATGACGATTTGTGGTTTGGAGTTCATCCAGTGGTTCAGGAAATATTGCAGCGGCGTGGCTTAATTGGAGCGGGGACTAATTAAATGGTTGACAGTGAAATCGTGGAGGATGAATCGCTCAATGAGGATAGTTACGATGGTCTTGTCTCTTTAATTGAAGCAAGTAAAGGTGTATTGTCATTGTTGATGGCCTCCTGTCAACCTGGAGATTTTCAAACCCAGATTATTAATCGTTACGAGGCAGAACTTACTCCCAAGATTCCTTGTTATCATGTGGTGTTGAATCAACAAGAACCGAGTTTAAGAGCTACGTTGGAGCAACTGGTTCAGGATTGCCCAGAGTTACAAAAACCTCACGCATCAGCGGCAATTACTGTAACGGGAACTGAGGCTTTGATGGAGTTTGTGTCACAAGCTGACTCTAATAATCGGTCGGAGTTAAGCCGTTTTTTCGGCTATTTGCAATGGACGCGGGAGGGGTTGCGAGAGTTTCCTTATCCCATTGTACTTTGGGTTACGCCGAAGATTTTGAGTCGCTTGAGTATAGAAGCGCCGGATTTTTGGAGTTGGCGGAGTGGTGTATTTCGCTTTGTTTCACCTGCGGTGGAAGAAACGGGTGTGATTAATCAGACTTGGGAAAAGTCTCCGCTGATTGAGTCTGAGACAAGACTAATTTTACCTCTAGATGAACTGTTAGAGCAGGTGGAAAGTCTAGAGAAACAAGCAATGGAAACTCCTGCATTAGCAACCCTATATAATCGAGTTGCTCGGGCTTATGCAAATCGGCTCAAAACCCGCCAAACCCAGAATTATTCACAGGAAAGGGATCTGGCAATTGATTTCTTCCACAAGTCGCTGGCTTTACAGCAAAAATTGAATTTACTTAGGGCGCAATCAGACACTTTGTTAGGGCTAGGCAATCTTTACTATACTACTGCCGACTATTCGAGAATCAACGGTTCGCGGGCGGATAATCTCGAACGGGCGATCGCATTTTATAAGGCTGCTTTAACAGTTTATACCCTTGAGGATTTCCCTGAAGATTGGGCAATGACTCAAAATAACCTAGCTCTTGCCTACAGTAACAGAATCAACGGTTCGCGGGCGGATAATCTGAAGAGGGCGATCGCATTTTATGAGGCTGCTTTAACAGTTTATACCCTTGAGGATTTCCCTGAACAATGGGCAGGGACTCAAAATAACCTAGCTACTGCCTACAGTAACAGAATCAACGGTTCGCGGGCGGATAATCTGGAACGGGCGATCGGCTTGTTTAAGGATGCTTTAACAGTTTGTACCCTTGAGGATTTCCCTGAACAATGGGCAGGGACTCAAAATAACCTAGCTGCCGCTTATAGTAACAGAATCAACGGTTCGCGGGCGGATAATCTGGAACGGGCGATCGCATCATACACTGCTGCATTAACCGTCTACACTCTCGATGCTTTTCCCGAAGATTGGGAGATGACGCAAAATAATCTGGGATTAGCCTACAGTAACAGAATCATGGGAGATAAAGCACAGAATATCGAACTGGCGAAAAAGTGTTATGAAAATGCTTTAACAGTTAGAACTCGTGAGGCTTACCCGCAAGAGTATACAGAAACTTTGTTTAATTTAGGCAATCTTGATCGAAGCAGCCAGTAAGGGCAATTAGCTGATGATACCTACGATACCTACTCCCCTGCTATTAAAATAGTAGAATTTTTAAAGGGTTAAATTCATTAATCAATCTCGACTCACGCACTCCCACAAAGAAACCGGTTTCTAAAATCCTAGTTAATGACTGTATGCAATAGCGGTTTAGACATTGGCAGCTTCGATAATTTGCTCGGCGGCAATAGATGCGTCTATTTCCTGAGAGTGGGCTGCATAAAAAGCGAGAACTTCGTTCACTTGAGCTTCACTTAAGTCATACTCAGTGGCAATTTGGATGGGCGAAAAACCCCATTTTTGGGCTGCGGTGACTACTGTTTGCACTCGCAACCGAGTGCCGCGCAAAACGGGTACGAGTTCGCCGCTAGCGCCGCGCACATAGGTGATTTCAGGGAAAGTGCGATCGTCATTCTGTTTCATGGAAAATTAGTATTAATTAATGGTGAAAAAATCGGATATCACTGGAATTTTTGCTCTCCCGATTCCACATCTTAAAGTAGTTAAAAAAGTTAGGTTTTTAGGCTTATTTGTCTTCCTGTATTCAACGATCGCCTTGGCAGTTTTCAAGGAATTAACCTTGTCAAAGCTAGGCTGTTGAGCTTTGATGCGCTCTAGTGCTTCCTTGATTTCTTGCTCGGAAGCAACCAGGATTTTAGTTACTTCTATTGGCGGAGCAATCACCAGCCCAGCTTCTATTTGTACCTGTACCAGCATTGACTCATCAACAAGGATGCACCAGATGAAATCCTTTTTAGCTAAACGGGCTGCATCTAATATCTGAGTATTGAAAACTGATTGGTAGTTATCTTGCTCTAATAGCTTAACTACAACAGGCAAAATGTTTTTTTCAGTTTTACTCAACTGCTGTGCTATGGCTTCGATTTGTTTTGTAGCTACATTTGACTTACCTTGAATAAACTGACATGGTAAACGCAAAACTTGTCCCAGTGTAATGTCATTCGAGAATTCTTCTTCTTGAAAAAGTGCCATAATTACCTGCTAGTTATCGATAAAGTTGTGGTTGAGAAATACTTCTCGGGCGAGGTTTTTGTATAGTTTGGTAATGGGGGATTTGTGCCAGCAAATTACTGGGACTTGTGAAAATTCTGCAACTTTAGTCTGAGCGTAAATTTTTAACTCAGTCTTGTATGGTTTTCCAGTAAATTTTAGTTCTTTAATTGTCTCGTTGATGTGATTCTGGAGGATATTGCCCTTTTCAGCCGGACAATTACTAAACACTAAACCCAGGTTCCAGGGAGCAACAGGGAATTCCCCCTTCTCAACCCTCGCATTTCTCAATCTAGGAATAAATTTGTCAACTCCTCCTGCATGATGCAGTGATTTTTTGTCAAAATCCACAGGAATTAAAACAGTGTCGCAAGAAGCAAGCATTCCCACTGATAAGACATCTATTGTAGGTGAAGCATCAATGAATACGTAGTGGTAGTCGTCACTAAGTAGTTTAATCATTTTCTCGATAAATGACCTTTTTAGCCTGTCTGGAAAGTCTACACTTTCTTTCTTAAAGTTTTTTAATTCGTTCTCCTCTATCGGCAAAACTGACAAGGAAAAATGCTGGCTATCAGTTGTCTTGAACTTGCGGACTTGGACGGCACTGATCAAAATATCCTTGGCGCTTTTGTAGTCTTTAAGTTGAAGTTTATCAATGCACTTATGCAAGCAATCTTTAACTATGATTCGGGCTTTCAGCCCTCTGGTTAAATCAGTTTGCGGATCTAAGTCAATCAGCAAAACTTTCTTGCCTTCTGTCGCGAGTGCGGCGCCTAGATTGATGGTATTAGTTGTTTTTGCTACGCCTCCTTTCTGATTCCAAATGGCTGTTACCAAAGCCCGCTGAGGAGTCAAGCAATACTCTAATTGATGCAAAAGCTTAGAAAAATTTGCTGCTGTCACTTTTAGCACAGGAGTTAAAGGGAAAACCAGCCCGTCAACTCGCCGCCAAACTTGAAAGAAGTCACCATTAAATACCCACCCGTAAGCAGCTAGATAGTCAAGCGGTACTTTTGTATTGTCGAGGTACTGCTTAATTCCATTGTTACCTGTACTATTATAGCCTATCGCATCTTTATACAACTTTTGCTGCTGGCAAAAATCGGAAAACCCTTGCTCTTGAGCGTCATAAAATAATTGAGTACGCTTTTTAATTTCAACGACTATTCTAGGTGGCTCATTTAATTTGTTATATATTAAGTAATCTGGTTTTAAGCCTGCTCCAGCACCTAAATTTCCTGTTGTTATCTGATTGAAGTTAAGACCTATAGCATCCCAGATCAAGGGCATTAAGTTCATTCCCAGAGCGGCTTCTGAGTAGTTACTTGGTAGAGATGCCCAGCGATTTATTACGTCAGTAAGATTGCTTCCCATTTTTTACCCCAACAAGATTGTGGCTGTCATTGTTAAGTTTTACAATACCATAAATGAGAAAAAAAATCGCCCTTTCGCTAAAAATACCAAAGTGCGATCGCCCTTTTCGCCCAAATTTCGACCCTGTCTCTTATACACATCT
>PVWI01000301.1 GCA_003003725.1 filamentous cyanobacterium Phorm 6
GTTGGGGCTTGGGGGATTGGTAGGTGCGATCGACTATACCGCGAGTTTCTGCTACTGTTGTCTCGCCCCGCACTAATTTTGAAAGAATATCTTGGCCAAGTGGTTGGTAATTTATCAGTCTGACTGTATTGTTAAAGGCGTTTTTGACGATATTTCCCCGTTCGTCGATTAATTCTAGCTGCACCCAGTTTTTCCCAGGCTTGAATCCTTTAAGATATATAGGTTGCCATTGGTCGATCGCAAAACTTTCGCCGTTAACTGTGGCTCGAATTTTCCAGTCGAGTATGTCATCTTGGGAATTTTCTTGAGCGATTTGGTGCAAAGGCGCATTTGTCAAGTAAAAGTCGAGCAGGATGGGTTCTGCCCCGTAGCTACCTTGGGGGCTGTTGTATGTTAATAGGGGTAAAGTTCGATCGGGATTATTGTCCCCAGTTTTGGTAAAAATGTGAAAAGTGGTTTCAGCGAAAGCACCTTCGTTTTTAAAGCTTTCTTCCCAAGGGCGAGCTGCGAGCACACGCAGGGTATGGGTTCCGGGTTCTAAGTCCGAAAGTGTTAAAGTTTGGTTGATATCGTAAACTGCTGCATAAGGTTGGTTGTCTAATAAAACTTGCAGATGGGGGCCCAAACCCAAGTTGGCCTCTTTGAAAATGGGAAAGTCTTTAACTTGGAACTGAACGGACACATTTATATCCTGAAGCACTTCGTCAGGTAATGGATTCAAAATACTAATTTGAGGCTGGTAGATTTCTAGAGCCTGACGCAGTTTTTGAATGGCTTCTGGGGGAGAAGCCTCTGAGATTTTGTTTACCTGGGCGGTAGCTGAGCCGCTCTTGTTTTTTGAGTTGGGCAATTCGGCAGGGCTCGCGCCACAACTTGCTAAACCCAAAATTAATACTGCTGCTGCGAATAATGCCAGCAGCCTGCCCACAACGGTTCTGTGCCAATTGATCCCAATCACGCAACTATACTCCTAGAAGCCTTCTCATAGGGAACTATAGCCCAAAACCGAATTTAGTATTTGGGAATTGTCGATCGGGAATCCGAAATAGTCGTCGCCCCAGGAAACAGTGGCGAAGCGAGCCACTAATCATTTCCTGACTATCACTCCCGTAGCCATTTTTCACAATATCTTTGTATAAATTTAAGATTTCTCTATCCTCTTATCTTTGAGTTTTGTAAACTTAATGGTAGTAACACTTGACTTTTTTGAGCGCTTGTGGAAAACAAACGGTTATGACATCAAAAATTTAGGCTTTTTCAAAATCATTCCTTCCTAAATTACCTAATCTTTGAGTTTTGTAAACTTAATGGTAGTAACACTTGACTTTTTTGAGCGCTTGTGGGAAACAAACGGTTATGACATCAAAAATTGAGTCTTTTTTAAGTATTGTTAACAAGCGATTAATACTCCTCAAAGCAAGCTTATAATTCATAAAACTCCCTCAAAAGGAGCAGCCGCATCAAACCTAAATTTAAGGATGCGATCGGTGGCTCCAGATAGCGAGAAGAGTTAGCAGTACCCAGGGACATTGTTAGCGACACTGGGGAACTGGCTTCTTAAAAGAAGCAAAATGCTTGGGGAGACGATGCACCTGCGTCTAACTCTGCAAAGAGTGAAGTGCAAGCAGTATCGGTGAACCGAGAATCCCCGTACCAAAAGCCCGGGGAATGTCAGGTACAGTATTTCAGTTCTCGTTCCTTGTCTTACCGAGAGGAGAGTCTTCATGACCATTAGTCCTCCAGAGCGAGAGGTAAAAGTTAGAGTAGTAGTCGATAAAGATCCAGTTCCAACTTCTTTCGAGAAGTGGTCAAAACCAGGTCATTTCGATCGCACTCTAGCTAAGGGACCAAAAACCACCACTTGGATTTGGAACCTTCACGCTAACGCTCACGACTTCGACAGTCATACAAGTGATTTAGAAGACGTTTCGCGCAAAATCTTTAGCGCTCACTTCGGGCACCTGGCAGTAATCTTCGTTTGGTTAAGCGGCGCATATTTCCACGGCGCTAAATTTTCCAACTACGAAGCTTGGTTGACAGATCCTACAGCCATCAAGCCTAGCGCCCAAGTGGTTTGGCCTATTTTTGGTCAAGAAATTTTAAATGCAGATGTAGGTGGCGGCTTTCACGGGATTCAGATCACCTCTGGTCTGTTCCAACTGTGGCGAGCCAACGGCTTCACTAACTCATACCAGCTATATTGCACTGCGATCGGCGCTTTGGTAATGGCAGCATTGATGCTATTTGCCGGTTGGTTCCACTATCACGTCCGCGCTCCGAAACTGGAATGGTTTCAGAACGTTGAATCGATGATGAACCACCACTTGGCAGGTTTGCTAGGCTGCGGCTGCTTGGGTTTCGCAGGACAACAAATTCACGTTGCTCTGCCGATTAACGCTTGTATGGACGCGATCGATGCAGGCTCACCGTTGACAGTAGGTGGCAAACTGATTAGAACAGTTGCCGATATCCCTCTGCCACATGAGTGGCTTTTCAACGCGGGCTTGATGGCTGACATCTACCCAAGCTTTGCTCAAGGTCTAACCCCCTTCTTCACCCTCAACTGGGGCGCATACACAGACTTCCTGACCTTCAAAGGCGGTCTGAACCCCACCACAGGCGGTTTGTGGCTGACTGATACAGCGCACCACCACTTAGCTTTGGCAGTTCTGTTCATTGTCGCTGGTCATATGTACCGGACGAACTGGGGCATCGGTCACAGCATGAAGGAAATCCTAGAGAACCACAAAGGCCCCTTCACTGGTGAAGGCCACAAGGGTCTCTACGAAATCCTGACTAATTCTTGGCACGCTCAATTGTCCATTAACTTGGCAATCCTGGGTTCGATCAGCATCATCGTGTCTCACCATATGTACGCGATGCCTCCGTATCCGTACATCGCGACCGACTACCCAACTCAGCTATCCCTGTTCACCCACCACATGTGGATTGGCGGATTCCTGATTGTTGGAGCAGCCGCTCACGCAGCAATCTTTATGGTTCGGGATTACGATCCGGCTGGAAATGTCAACAAC
Organism: filamentous cyanobacterium Phorm 6; assembly: GCA_003003725.1. Taxonomy (GTDB): domain Bacteria; phylum Cyanobacteriota; class Cyanobacteriia; order Cyanobacteriales; family Microcoleaceae; genus Microcoleus. The sequence continues at coordinate 3,036 of PVWI01000301.1, forward strand.
TTGTTGGATCGGATGATCCGGCATCGTGATGCAATCATTTCCCATCTGAACTGGGTTTGTATATTCTTGGGCTTCCACAGCTTCGGTTTGTACGTTCACAACGATACAATGCGGGCTTTCGGTCGTCCTCAAGATTTGTTCTCGGATACCGGGATTCAATTGCGTCCAATATTTGCCCAATGGGTACAAAATATTCACGCCTTGGCTCCAGGTAACACAGCTCCCAACGCTATGGAAATCGTCAGTCACGCTTTTGGCGGCGGTGCTGTAGTAGTGGGTGGCAAAGTAGCGATGATGCCGATCGAGTTGGGTACGGCGGACTTCTTGATCCACCACATCCACGCTTTCACCATTCACGTTACAGTCCTGATTCTGTTGAAGGGCGTGTTGTTTGCACGTAGTTCTCGTTTGGTTCCTGACAAAGCTAACTTGGGCTTCCGGTTCCCTTGCGACGGCCCAGGCCGTGGCGGCACCTGCCAAGTTTCTGGTTGGGATCACGTGTTCTTGGGCTTGTTCTGGATGTACAACTGCATCTCGATCGTGATTTTCCACTTTAGCTGGAAAATGCAGTCGGACGTGTGGGGAACAGTATCGCCAGACGGCACAATCTCTCACATCACTGGTGGTAATTTCGCACAAAGTGCAATTACGATCAACGGTTGGTTGCGGGACTTCCTGTGGGCGCAAGCTTCTCAGGTAATTCAGTCCTACGGTTCGGCACTGTCGGCCTACGGTCTGATGTTCCTAGCTGGACACTTCGTCTTTGCTTTCAGCTTGATGTTCCTGTTCAGCGGTCGTGGTTACTGGCAAGAATTGATTGAATCCATTGTTTGGGCTCATAATAAACTCAAGGTATCTCCGTCCATTCAACCTCGCGCTCTGAGCATTATTCAGGGTCGGGCTGTGGGTGTAGCTCACTACCTCCTGGGAGGAATTGTCACAACGTGGGCGTTCTTCTTAGCGCGAATCATCTCGGTAGGTTAAACTACCTCCAGGTTTTGGATTCTGGATTTGGGAGCAATCTCAAACCCGGAACCCAAACCTCCGAACCGAACCCCTTCAACGTTCAGGATTCAGGATTAATCAAGGCTTATGGCAACCAAATTTCCAAAATTTAGCCAAGACCTTGCCCAAGACCCGACCACACGGCGGATCTGGTACGGGATTGCCACAGCGCACGACTTTGAAAGCCACGATGGCATGACCGAAGAAAATCTTTACCAAAAGATTTTTGCTTCTCACTTCGGCCACGTAGCAATCATTTTCTTGTGGACTTCGGGCAGCCTGTTCCACGTGGCATGGCAAGGTAACTTTGAACAGTGGATTAAAGACCCTCTAAACGTCCGCCCGATCGCTCACGCGATTTGGGACCCTCAATTCGGTGCTCCAGCAGTAGAAGCTTTCACTCAAGCGGGTGCTTCTAATCCAGTAGACATCTCTTACTCAGGTGTTTACCACTGGTGGTTTACCCAAGGGATTCGGACGAATGCTGACCTGTATCAAGGAGCTATCTTCTTGCTACTGCTGGCTTCAGTCTTCCTGTTCGCAGGTTGGCTCCACCTTCAGCCTAAGTACCGTCCGAGCTTGTCTTGGTTCAAGAATGCTGAATCTCGCCTCAACCACCACTTGGCTGGTTTGTTCGGTGTCAGCTCTTTGGCTTGGACAGGTCACATGGTTCACGTTGCTATCCCCGAATCTCGCGGACAGCACATAGGTTGGGAAAACTTCTTGTCTACCCCTCCTCACCCGGCTGGTTTGGCTCCTTTCTTCACTGGTAATTGGGGCGTATACGCCGAGAACCCAGATGCTGCTAGCCACGTATTCGGTACTGCCGAAGGCGCTGGAACTGCGATTCTGACTTTCTTGGGCGGCTTCCACCCTCAAACAGAGTCCCTGTGGTTGACGGACATTGCTCATCACCATTTGGCGATCGCAGTTCTGTTTATCATTGCTGGTCATATGTACCGGACAAACTTCGGTATCGGTCACAACATTAAAGAAATGTTGGATTCTAAAGCCGGTTTGGTAGGCGGCAAGAGTGAAGGTCAGTTCAACCTGCCTCACCAAGGACTGTACGAAACCTACAACAACTCGCTGCACTTCCAATTGGGAATTCACCTTGCTGCTTTGGGTGTCATCACATCCTTGGTTGCACAGCATATGTACGCGATGCCTCCTTACGCTTTCATAGCGCAGGATCATACGACAATGGCTGCGTTGTATACGCACCACCAATACATTGCTGGTTTCATCATGGTCGGCGCTTTCGCCCACGGAGCTATCTTCTTGGTGCGGGACTACGATCCTGAAGCTAACAAAGGTAACGTGCTCGATCGCGTCCTGCAGCACAAAGAAGCGATTATCTCTCACTTGAGCTGGGTATCGCTGTTCTTGGGCTTCCACACTCTCGGCTTGTACGTTCACAACGACGTTGTAGTCGCTTTCGGAACTCCTGAAAAGCAAATCTTGATTGAACCAGTGTTCGCACAGTTCATCCAAGCTGCTCACGGGAAGGCTCTGTACGGCATGGACGTACTACTTTCCAACCCTGACAGCATTGCTGCTACCGCTTGGCCAAACTACAGTAACGTATGGCTCCCTGGCTGGTTGGAAGGAATCAATAGCTCGACTAATTCTCTGTTCTTGGCGATCGGACCTGGCGATTTCTTGGTTCACCATGCGATCGCCCTAGGCTTGCACACCACCACCTTGATTTTGGTCAAGGGCGCTCTGGATGCACGCGGTTCTAAGCTGATGCCGGACAAAAAAGACTTCGGTTATGCTTTCCCTTGCGACGGCCCCGGCCGTGGCGGTACCTGCGATGTCTCTGCTTGGGATGCGATGTACCTGTCTGTCTTCTGGATGCTGAACACCCTAGCTTGGGTAACGTTCTACTGGCACTGGAAGCACCTAGGCATCTGGGAAGGAAATGTGGCTCAGTTCAATGAGTCTTCAACCTACCTGATGGGCTGGTTCCGCGATTACCTCTGGCTGTATTCTTCTCAGTTGATCAACGGTTACAACCCGTATGGTACTAACAACTTGTCAGTCTGGGCTTGGATGTTCTTATTCGGACACTTAGTTTGGGCAACCGGTTTCATGTTCCTGATCTCTTGGAGAGGTTACTGGCAAGAGTTGATCGAGACTTTGGTTTGGGCTCACGAGCGCACTCCTCTGGCGAACTTGGTTCGCTGGAAGGACAAGCCAGTTGCTCTTTCTATCGTCCAAGGTCGTTTGGTTGGCTTAGTTCACTTTACTGTGGGCAACATCCTTACTTTCGGCGCCTTTGTAATTGCCTCGACAGCCGGGAAATTTGGATAACTCTGAACTCTGGTTTTTAGGTAATTAAATGAAATCCCCTGCCTTCTGGCGGGGGATTTTTTTGGTATAGCAGAAGGAAGTTCGGCAACGGATTCTGTAACGGATGTAACGGATGTAATGGATTTCAGGAATCAGGAATCAGGAAAATGCAGTCCGATTAATGTTCATCGGCGTGAGAATGCCAAGCGGTTGGCTATGTCTGTCAAGCAGGAATAAAAGTGCGATCGATCCTCTAAACCTCATTTTGCGTAATAATAGAGAAAATCCTGAGTTTTCAACATGGTTCAACTGTCTTCTGACTGGAATAATGAGGCTTATGTGTCTCTGCATCTGGTTCAGACCATGCTGGAGATGGCGGGTTTGCCTCGCAAGAGTAGTTATTCTCACTGGATTCCAGAGTTTAAGGTTAAAGTACCTAGGCTGACTGCCAATAGTCGGATAGTTTGGACTCAAAAAGAGGTTGATTTCTTAGTTGAAGACTTGAGTCGGTATATTAACTTTCTGGTTGAAATTAAGACAGCTAAAACTAGACTTGATGCGGCAGCTCTCATTCAGTTAGAAACGTATCTGAAATACTCTCATACAAGATTTGGGATACTGATTGATCCATTTTCAGTGGAGATTTACGAATATACAGAAGGGAGTGCGACGCTAAAGTGTAAGCACAATATAGAAAACCCAGAACAAGTTCAACCAGTAGCAAATTTCGTTAGTAACTTTTTGGATATAGTAAAAATGCGTACAATTGCAATTCATACATCCAAGGGCGGGGTTGGTAAAACTACTTTAGTTGTCAACATTGCCTATGAGCTGGCAAAACTAGGTAACAGAGTTTTAGTTATTGACTTAGACGATCAAGCCCATGCCAGCCTATCCTTGGGAGTCAACAAAGCTGATGAATTTGACAAAGCTTCTACCTTAGAAGAATTTGACAAAGTTTTGGATTCTTTTCAGGATAGAAAAGAAGTTATAGAACCCATTTGACATCTTTTACGGTCTTGTGGTAGCGTGACCGTAAAAGCATTATCCAGTAGCAGCCATGCCT